>CADBRP010000295.1 GCA_902797095.1 uncultured Eubacteriales bacterium
ACGTGCCGTTGGAGCGGACATACTGTTTGGAGGTAATGAGTAAATGAGTCAAGGAAAAATCGTAAAAATTTCCGGCCCGCTGGTTGTAGCCTCGGGAATGGACGAAGCCGATATGTTCGACGTAGTTCGTGTCGGCGATCAGGGACTGATCGGTGAGATTATTGAAATGCGTGAGGACATGGCGTCCATCCAGGTATATGAGGATACTGCCGGACTTGGACCGGGAGCGCCGGTAGTGACCACCGGAGCGCCGCTTTCTGTAGAACTTGGACCCGGACTGATCGAGAATATCTACGACGGTATTCAGAGACCTCTGGAGGTTTTGTTTGAGAACTACGGCAGCAGTATTCAGAGAGGCGTAGAGGCGCCGTCTCTGAACAGAGAAAAGAAATGGCACTTTGAAGCGGAACTGGCGGTAGGCGATGAAGTCGAAGAAGGCGACATCATCGGCTTAGTCCAGGAAACCGTTGTTGTTGAACAGAAAATCATGGTTCCGCACGGGGTCAAAGGTGTTATCACCTGGACCGCCAGCGGAGAATATACCGTTGAGGACACAGTCTGCAAGGTCAAGCAGGAAGACGGCACTGAGATCGACCTGACAATGATGCAGAAATGGCCTGTCCGTGTAGCGCGTCCCTATAAGGAAAAGCTGATGCCGGATATGCCGCTGGTCACAGGCCAGAGAGTTATCGATACATTCTTCCCCATCGCCAAGGGCGGCGTCGCGGCTGTTCCCGGACCGTTCGGTTCCGGCAAAACCGTCGTTCAGCACCAGCTGGCGAAATGGGCGGACGCTGACGTAGTCGTTTACATCGGCTGCGGCGAGCGTGGAAATGAGATGACAGACGTACTGAACGAGTTCCCGGAACTGAAGGACCCCCGTTCAGGCGAATCCCTGATGAAGCGTACCGTACTGATCGCGAATACATCTGACATGCCGGTAGCGGCTCGTGAAGCTTCTATCTACACCGGCATCACCATCGCGGAGTACTTCAGAGACATGGGCTATTCCGTCGCTCTGATGGCGGACTCCACCTCCCGCTGGGCGGAGGCGCTTCGTGAAATGTCCGGACGTCTGGAAGAAATGCCTGGTGAAGAAGGTTACCCGGCTTACCTGGCATCCAGACTTGCGCAGTTCTATGAACGCGCCGGCAGAACCATTTCCCTCGGCAAGAAGGGAAGAGAAGGCGCGCTGAGCGCTATCGGCGCGGTATCCCCTCCGGGCGGCGATATTTCCGAACCGGTATCCCAGGCGACACTTCGTATCGTCAAGGTATTCTGGTCACTGGACGCCAACCTGGCGCACGCCAGACACTTCCCGGCGATCAACTGGCTGAACAGTTACTCGCTGTATATCGACAGACTGGCGCCCTGGTTCGCGGAGAATGTCGATAAGGAATTCCCGGAAATGAGAGCGCAGGCCATCCGTCTTCTGCAGGAAGAAGCGGAACTGGAAGAAGTCGTCCAGCTGGTCGGCGTCGACGCGCTGTCCTTCGAAGACAGAATCAAGCTGGAAGCATGCAAATCCATTCGTGAGGACTATCTGCACCAGAACGCGTTCCACGACATCGATACATACGCTTCCATGAAAAAGCAGTATCTGCAGCTGAAGATGATCCTTAACTTCTATGAGCTTTCCAGAGACGCCATCACCAAGGGCGCTGCCCTGAACAAGCTGGCTGCCATGGAAGTAAGAGAGGATATCGGACGTTTCAAATACGTTGAGGAAGAGGCTATTGATCAGGCATACAAGTCTATCGACAGCGCGCTGAGAAGCTCGATCAATGATCTGATCGCACAGGAGGACGAAGACTTATGATAAAAGAATATAAGACGATATCCGAGGTTGCCGGCCCCCTTATGCTGGTCAAGGATGTTGAAAATGTAACTTATGATGAGCTGGGTGAGATCACCCTCCCGAACGGGGAAAAACGTCTCTGCCGTGTACTGGAGATCGACGGAAGCGACGCGCTGGTACAGCTGTTCGAAAGCGCGGCCGGCATCAACCTGAAAGAGAGTTCCGTAAGGTTCTCCGGAACAGGTACAGAACTGGCCGTTTCCCCGGAGATCCTGGGAAGAGTATTTGACGGAATGGGACGTCCCGCTGACGGCGGCGCTCCCATCATCGCCGAGAAGAAGCTCAACATCAACGGTCTGCCGATGAACCCGGCGGCCAGAGACTACCCGGCGGAATTTATCCAGACAGGCGTATCCGCCATCGACGGTCTGAACACTCTGGTTCGTGGACAGAAGCTGCCGATCTTCTCCGGAAGCGGACTTCCCCACGCTGAGCTTGCTTCCCAGATCGCCCGTCAGGCGAAGGTACTGGGAGATGACGGAAGTAACTTCGCGGTAGTATTCGCGGCTATCGGTATCACATACGAAGAAGCGGACTTCTTCGCTTCCGACTTCAGAAGAACCGGCGCGATCGACCGTACCGTCATGTTCATGAACCTTGCGAACGACCCTGCGGTAGAGCGTATCGCTACACCGAAGATGGCGCTGACAGCTGCTGAATATCTGGCATTTGACCTGGACATGCACGTACTGGTTATCCTGACAGATATTACCAACTATGCGGAAGCGCTTCGTGAAGTATCCGCTGCCCGTAAGGAAGTACCGGGCAGAAGAGGATATCCTGGTTATCTGTACACTGACCTGGCTACGATGTATGAGCGTGCCGGAAGACAGAAGGGCAAGGCCGGATCCATCACACTGATCCCGATCCTGACCATGCCGGAAGATGATATCACGCACCCGATCCCCGACCTTACCGGATACATCACGGAAGGACAGATCATCCTTTCCAGAGAGCTGTACCGTAAGGGCGCGAGACCTCCGATCGACGTACTGCCTTCCCTGTCCCGTCTGAAGGACAAGGGTATCGGCGTCGGCAAGACCAGAGAGGATCACGCGGATACCATGAACCAGCTGTTTGCAGCCTATGCGCAGGGCAAATCAAACCTGGAGCTGATGGCGATCCTGGGCGAAGCCGCCCTGACCGAGACAGATCTGCAGTACGCGAAATTCAGTGAGGAATTCGAAAAGCAGTACGTCAGCCAGGGCTATGAAACAGACCGCAGCATCATCGACACGCTGGATCTCGGCTGGAAACTGCTGAGCATTCTGCCGAAGTCTGAGCTGAAGAGAATCAAGGACGAGTATATCGACAAGTACTTAGGATAGGCAGGTAGCTGATATGGAAAAAATGAATGTCAATCCTACCAGAATGATGCTGACCCAGCTGAAGCGGAAGCACAAGACCGCTGTCAGGGGTCATAAGCTCATGAAGGATAAGCGTGATGAACTGATGAAGGAGTTTCTGGAACAGGCCAGAGAAAACGGCCGGCTCCGCCAGGAGGTCGAGAGGAAACTCGCTGACGTCTATGACAACTTCACCAGAGCTTCCGCCGTTATGAGCCAGGAGGTCATGGAGGAATCCCTCATGCTTCCGAAGCAGGGCGTCAACCTGGAGGTGAAAACGAAGAATATCATGAGCGTCGATGTACCGGACTTTTCCTTTACAACGACTGCTTCGGATGCTTCAGACATCTATCCTTACGGCTTCATCAGAACAACCGGTGAACTGGATAATGCCATCTCCTATCTTTCGGAGATCTTCCCGCTGATGCTGCAGCTCGCGGCCAGTGAGAAGCAGACCGCGCTTCTGGCTGCGGAGCTGGAAAAGACCCGCCGCCGTGTAAACGCGCTGGAATATGTAATGATTCCGCGGTACGAGATCACCATCCGGTATATCAAGATGAAACTGGATGAAAACGAGAGAGGCAATCTGACCCGGCTGATGAAGGTCAAGGACATGATGCTGGAGGAGGAACTGGAGAAGAAACGTCAGAAGTCCATGGAAGCGATCGAGCGTTACGTGGCAGAGACAAAGGAAAGCTGATCCATACGCCGCCTCTTATGAGAAAACAGAAAGGGGGTATCGCGAAAGCGATGCCTCCTTTTCAGTAAACGCGTTCAGGAAATCATTCTTGCAATGCGTCCCGCGGTATGTTAATATTACATCGTTGAGCATACCTGCCGCTGAGACGAGCGACACTCCGGCGCCGGACCCGGCAGCAGGCGGATTACAAAAGGAGGAAAAAAATGATCACAACAGAAAAGAAAGCGGAAATCATCAAAGAGTATCAGGTAAAAGAAGGGGATACAGGTTCCCCGGAAGTACAGGTCGCCATCCTCACATACAGGATCAATGATCTGAACGAGCACCTGAAGGTTCACAAGAAGGACCATCATTCCAGAAGAGGCCTTCTGAAGATGGTAGGTCAGAGAAGAAACCTGCTGAACTATCTGAAGGAGAAGGATCTGGAAAGATACAGAAGCCTGATCGCGAGACTGGGACTGAGAAAATAAGAGAGTGTTTTTCACAGGCGGGACGCTGTCCCGTCTGGTTTTTTTGTTAGAGGAACGAGGATACAGACATGGAAGAAAGACAGGCAAAAAGGCAGAAGAAGCAGAACAGAAACAGAAAAGTAAAAAACGTCATCCTGCTTTTGCTTGTGCTGATCATAGCGGTCGTGGCAGGTTTCTTCCTCTGGAACGGCGTGATTCACAGAGGCGGGCCGAAGCCTGCTCAGGTGGAGGGCGTAAAGGCGAAGACCTGCTACTCCGGAATGGATATCACCTGGGATCAGGCCGGAAGGGCTGCGGGTTATTATATTTACGCGTCCAGGGGCGATGAGGAGCCGGAGAGGATCGCGGAGGTGACAGGCGGTGAGAACTGCAGGTTCTCCATAGATGAGTATACTCATGACGAGGATTACAATATCAGTGTCTCGGCCTATGGCGTCAACACCCTGACGAAGCAGACCCGTGAAGGGGAGCGTTCGGAGCCGATCATCGCGAGGTATGATTCCGATAAATACGCGCAGAAGATCCCGATTCTCGCCTATCACAAGATCGTTCCGGCGGGAACGGAGTTCTCGGACGGACTCGTTATAGATGAAGCGTATTTTGATGAACAGATGGCGTATCTGCATGATAACGGCTTCAAGACGCTGACGCTGGATGAATTCTACCAGTGGCACGCCGGGAAGCTCGAGGTGCCTCCGAAATCCTGTATGGTCACATTTGACGACGGATTTTACGGCGTTTACTATCTGGCGTATCCGATCATTAAAAAATACGACCAGGCGGCGACTCTGTTCTGCATCGGCAAAAACACTGACGGCGTCACCGATCCGTTCCATGGATCCGGAGAGAAAAACTACTATGTGAAGCAGGATGTGATAGAGAAGGTGAGGAAGGAATATCCGAGATTTGAATTCGAAAGCCACACCTTCGATATGCACAACAGGGTTCACGGAAAGAAACCCGCGGTCTCCTTCAGCTACGAGCAGATCATGGAGGACTGTGAGAAGAACGCGCAGTTCGGCTTCAGATATCTGGCGTATCCCTGGGGCACATATTCCGAGACCATGCAGAAGGCCCTGAAGGACAGCGGATACAAGATGGCTTTCGCGTACCGCCCG
>CADBRP010000296.1 GCA_902797095.1 uncultured Eubacteriales bacterium
CTATGAGATCCTCGCGGGCCATCTTATCAAGGAAACCGAGCCTGCGCCGATCTCGCCGGAGCAGATCAGCACGAACGCTCCTCTGACAACTATTGAAGAAGTCATAGAAAAGGTGGAAGCAAAAGAAAACGAAGCATCGGCAGCGGAAGAGAGCGCCGATGAAATTCAGGCCGCGCTTCCGGAAGCGGAGGACACGGTCCATGAACTCCTTCCCGGAGCAGACGGGGAGGAGATCGCGGGAGAGATCCTTGACGCGGAAGTGATTCCTGAGAATCCTTCAGGCGAAGAAGAGAATATCGGAGCAGAGAATGATTGATATAAGAAAACTGGAATGCGGCGCGACGGTCATCATGGAAAGATCTGATTTCGTTCGTTCCGCCGCGCTGGGCATATGGGTAGGCACCGGATCGTCCCGTGAGTGGGACGAAGTATCCGGCGTCTCTCATTTTATTGAGCATATGATGTTCAAGGGTACCGGAAAACGGAGCGCGAGGCAGATCGCGGAGGACGTCGACAGGATCGGCGGCATGTGCAATGCTTTTACAGGCAAAGAAGCCACCTGTTATTACATAAAGACGCTTTCCTCAAATATCTGCAAAGGGGCCGAGATCATACTGGATATGGTAACGGGCTCGGTATTTGATCCGGAGGAGCTGGAGAAGGAAAGGCAGGTCATCCTTGAAGAAATAAAGATGGTAAAGGACTCTCCGGATGAAGACGTCATGGACACCATCTCCGAACTTGTCAACAGCGGAAGCCCGATCGGCAGGACGATCCTCGGTACTCCGGAAAGCCTGGCGGGACTGGGAAGCGAAGAACTGCGCTCATACTTCCGTAAGGAATATACCTGCGACAGTATCGTGATAGCGGCAGCCGGCAATTTTGATCCGGACCAGATCACCGCCATGTTTGAGGAAGGACTGTCCGGGCTTGGCAGAAAGAAGGAGCCGCTCCTTGTTCAGGATAAAGAATATCAGCAGAAGTTTCAGGTCAAGGTCAAGGAGATTGAACAGACGCACATCTGTCTGGCCTGTCCGTCTGTATCGCTGGGAGATGAACTGTATTACGCCTTTGTGCTGATGAACAGCATCTTCGGCGGAAGCATGAGCTCCAGGCTGTTCCAGAATATCCGGGAGGAGAAGGGCCTGGCGTATTCTGTCGCCTCAATGAACGCGTTTTCCAGCAGATCCGGTTTCTTCAACATTTATGCCGGCGTTGCCCATGACAAGGTCGGGGAAACCATCGAGGCGATACGCTGGGAGATGCAGAAGCTTATGAAGGAGGGCGTATCTGCCGAGGAGCTGTCTATGGCAAAAGAACAGGTCAAGAGCTCCTATATTTTCGGCCTTGAGAATATCAACAGCAGGATGTTCAACCTCGGGAAGAACAAGCTCCTGCTCGACCGTGTTTTCCAGCCGGATGATGTGCTGCGCGCCTACGATTCGGTTACACAGGATGATATCATGGAAGCCGCCTCCAGAATCGGAGATCCAGGCATGTACTGCGGCGCGGCTGTAACCGGACAGGATTTCGATCTGGAGGAAATGATAAAAGCATGAAAATCAAGGTGATAAGCAGCTCCGGAAGATACCCCGCGTATGAAACGCCGGGAAGCGCCGGGATGGATGTAAGGGCGTATCTTAAGGAGAGCATCGTGATAAAGCCGGGGGAGAGGGCGCTTGTTCCCACCGGCCTTTTTTTGGAAATCGAGCCCGGTTATGAAGTGCAGCTTCGGGCTCGCAGCGGGCTTGCGATCAGGAACGGCATCTGTCTCGCCAACGGGATCGGGACCATTGACAGTGATTACCGCGGAGAAGTCAAGGTGGCCCTTATCAACCTCGGACAGGAGGCGTTTGAGGTGCGTGACGGCGACCGTATCGCCCAGATGGTCGCGGCGGCGTATGTACGGGCTGAGATCGAGCCCGCCTCAGAGCTGAATGCCACGGAGAGGGGCGCCGGAGGATTCGGATCCACAGGAAAATGATAAAGAGGGAAATATGATCACCAGGGAGATTACCGAAAAACGGGAACACGAGTACCTGTCTGCTTTTGCGGCAAAGGCTGATGAGAGCAGGGGAAGGCTGCATCCGGAGGAGCAGTGCGATATCCGGACCGTCTACCAGAGAGACAGGGACCGCATAATACATTCAAAGGCGTTCAGAAGACTGATGCATAAGACGCAGGTATTTCTCGCGCCTGAGGGAGATCACTACCGGACAAGACTGACGCATACCATCGAGGTGGCGCAGATCGCGAGGACCATCGCCAGGGGATGCGGTTTAAACGAGGATCTTACCGAGGCTATCGCCATGGGGCACGATCTTGGCCATACGCCGTTCGGACATAACGGCGAGGCGGTCTTAAACCAGGTGTACAGCGGAGGCTTCAGGCACAATGAACAGAGCCTCCGGGTCGTTGACGTGCTGGAGACATCCGGGAGCGGCAGGCGCGGAATGAACCTGACAGTCGAGGTCAGGGACGGCATACTGAATCATACCGGAAATGTCAGGCCGTTTACGGTGGAGGGCCAGGTAGTCAAGATCAGTGACCGCATCGCCTACATCAACCACGATATCGATGACGCGATACACAGCGGGATCATTACGGTCGGGGATCTTCCCGAGGAGAGCATCGA
>CADBRP010000297.1 GCA_902797095.1 uncultured Eubacteriales bacterium
TCTGGGCTGCGGAACATGGGGCGGCAACAGCGTATCCCACAACGCAACATACAAGGATCTGCTGAACTACACATATGTTTCCGAAGAGATTCCGAACTGGAAGCCTGAAAAGGTTGAAGACTTCATCGACGCTGATGTAATCGCAAAGGTTGATGCTTAATCGGACGTTCTGAAACAGTAACTATCCGGAGAAAGGGTCCTGCCCTTTCTCCGGCATCGAATATCTCATCCGCAGAGCCGGATGAGAAATGAAAGGAGATAATAAACATGTCAGCAATTCAGGAAAAAGATAAGAAATATAACATTCACTCCTGGTCCGCGCAGGGCGCTCTGAATCCTATTGTTGTTACAAAGGCAGAAGGAATCTACTTCTGGGATGAGAACGGCAAGAAATACGCAGATATGTCTGCGCAGCTGGTAAACTCCAACCTGGGACACGGCAACAAGGCTATCATCGACGCTATCTGCGAACAGGCGAACAAGATCCCGTTCATGGGACCTGCTTTCGCGATGGACTGCAGAGCTGACGCGGCTGAGGCTGTTGTAAACATTTCCGGTTTCCCGGAAGGCTCCAAGGTATTCTTCACCAACGCCGGTGCTGAAGCGAACGAAAACGCTATCAAGATCGCCCGCCAGTACACAGGCAAGCAGAAGATCTTCTCCCAGTACAGATGCTATCACGGTTCTTCCGCCGGTGCCGGCATGCTGACAGGTGAGCCGAGACACTTCTTCAACGAGCCGGGCGGCCCGGGATATGTCAAGTATGACGGTCCTTATGCTTACAGAGCTCCGAAGGCATGCAAGTTTGAGAGCGAAGATGATGTTGCTGATTTCTATCTTGAGCTGCTGGAAAACCAGATCCTGTATGAGGGTCCGGATCAGATCGCTGCTATCTGGCTCGAGTCCGTCGTTGGCTCCAACGGCATCCTGATCGCTCCGGTTAAATGGTATCAGGGCGTAAGAGCTCTCTGCGACAAGTATGACATCCTGATGGTCGCTGATGAAGTTATGGCCGGATGGTTCAGAACAGGCAAGGCGTTCGCTTACATGAACTTTGGTTATCAGCCGGATATGATCACATTCGCGAAGGGCGTAACCTGCGGTTATGTTCCTCTCGGCGGCGTTGTCGTATCACCTGAGATCGCGAAGTTCTTCGATGACACATCCATCGGCTGCGGCCTGACATACTCTGCTCATCCGATGGGCTGCGCTGCTGCGGTAGCTACCATCCAGGAGTACAAGGACAAGAACATTGAAGAAGCTATGAAGGGTCCCGCGAAGATCCTGGCTGACACACTTGACAGCTTCGTTGAGAAGCACGCTTGCGTAGGCGAAGTAAGACACATCGGTCTGTTCTCCGCGATCGAGCTGGTCAAGGATAAGGAAACCAGAGAGCCGATCGTTCCGTTCGGAAAGGATCCGGAAGGAATCATGAAGAAGATCATCGGCATGCTGGTTGCAGACGGATTCTGGACATATTCCCACGAGAACATGTTCGTAATCACTCCGCCGCTTATCATCACTGAAGAAGAGATGAAGGAACAGCTGGCAATCGTTGATAAGGTTCTGGATTCCGTAGACAAGATGATCTAATCGAAAGAAAGGTCATCCGCCAGTGCCCGTCAAACGGGCAGTAAACCTGTAATACAAAACCCGGAGCGCCGGTCTGATGAATCAGACAGCCTCCGGGTTTTTCATTCGGATTTTTTCTTCAAAGGCAGGGGCAGGCCCCGCTGTAATATCAGTTGAAATATCTGAAGACTCCCTTTACCTTGCCCAGGATCTTCACATCCTTGACGATGATGGGGCTCATGGACGCGTTCTCCGGCTGAAGGCGGATATGATCCTTCTCGCGGTAGAAAGTCTTGACGGTGGCCTCGCTCTCAAAGCCGTCCACCATAGCAACGACGATCTCTCCGTTGCGGGCGGTGTTCTGCTGTTCCACCAGGATATAATCCCCGTCCATGATACCGGCCTCTATCATGCTCTCCCCGTGGACCGTAAGCATGAAGTTCGTGCCGCCGCTTATAAACCTCGCGGGTACAGGGAAGCTGTCCTCAACATTCTGCTCCGCCAGGATCGGAGTTCCCGCGGCGATTCTGCCGACAACAGGTATTTCCACAACATCCGCGGGCACGTATTCATCCACAGCTTCCGGGCCTCTGGAAGCTTCA
>CADBRP010000298.1 GCA_902797095.1 uncultured Eubacteriales bacterium
TGCAAATGGCAGCTATACACTGGTTGAAACTACTCTTCCGGAAGGTTACAATAAGATGGCAGATACCCCTGTAACAATTGCAGGCAGCGATGTAACAATTGCTAACTTGTCTCAGACACAGAACGTAATCAATAAGGCTGGTACTCCGCTTCCGTCAACCGGCGGCATCGGAACCACGATCTTCTACATCCTCGGTGCGATCCTCCTGATCGGTGCTGGCGTTGTTCTGATCGCAAGACGCAGAATGAGCGCTAACAACTAAGCCACGGAGCAGAAGTGAAGCGAGATCCTGATGCAGGATCAATCAAATTCGAATAATGCAACAGACCGCATCCTTCGGGATGCGGTCTTTGGTTGTGAGAAAACAGCGCTACACAAAATGTTAAAACAGGAAATGGTAAATATCGTAAGATTGCTAAGGCTGTGTTAGAATTATTGGTATCAGGAGGGGCGCGCTGAAGCGGCTGGTCCGATCCCGATCAGGCGAACTGCATTTCCACCGCCGGGAGGTGAAGTAAATGAGCCGCATTGTAAATGCGCGGCATGTAATACGGAGACGGAAAGCAGCTTCTTAAGAGGCTGCTTTTTCGCGTTTCAGCGGTGATCGGCACAGGAAAATGCCGCGAAAGACTTCCCTTATATGCGGCTGATGGAGTATAATAAAGTGCTGAATTGTCTACAGGTAATGGCTTGAGGCATGTGAGGGAGCAGGGAGACAATAGTATGACGAAAAAGCAGATCTGGGCCTGGATAGAAGGGGTCTGTAAGAACAAAAATAGTAAAGCGCGGATCCTGATCATGACGCTGGCGGTCACGGTCGTATTCGTTACGACATATATGCTGATCCTGCCGGCGCTTACGCTGGATGAGGATACTGCGCAAAAGCAGGGCGGAGTGGATCTGCCCGCGGCTGAACAGACTTCGGAGACAGAGGCAGACAAGGAAACCGCGGCCGATAAAAATGACGGCAGTGAAGCGGATGCCGTTAAAGACGCGAAAGCCGCGAAGGACGCGGCGGATGGCGAGGATTCCGATTCGTCGGAAGCCGCCGGAACGGACTCCGTGCAGAACGAGGACGCTCAGAAGACCGACGCGCAGGAAAAGACTGAAAAGGATAACGCCGGGGAATCTGATGAGAGGCAGGATGCTGACAAGGCATCCGGAGACGGGCAGAGCAAAACACAGAAAAAGGATTCTGCTGAAGAAAACAGATCCGCGTCCGAAAATAAGGAACTCCAGACCGGAAAAATCTCGTTTGAAGGAAAAGGCTTTACCGTAGAGGCTGACTGCGACGCGAAGGCGAAGATCCCCGAGGGGGCGGAGCTGGTTGCGGAGCAGGTCAGGCCTGATTCCAAAGAATACGATAAGTGGTATGAGGAAGCGCTGAAAGCTCTGCAGAAGGAAAAAGGCGGAAAGGATATTTCCGGACTGAGCTTTGCGCAGTTTTATGATATCTCATTCCAGTCTGAAGGCGGGGCCGTAGAGCCATCGTCATCTGTTAACGTTAAGATCTCCTATGATAAGGCTGTGAACATCAGCGATGCGGATAACGTCCGGATCGTGCATTTTGCCGTGGACAAAAAAGGCAAAATGACGCCGGAGATCCTGGACGCGGAACCCGAGACCGCAAAGGCAGGAAAGAAGGAAACACTGGAAGCCGCTTCTTTTGAAACGGCCAGCTTTTCCATGTTCGGCGTCGTCGAGACAGAGACCCTGGAGACAGAAGTCCTGACCGCGGACGGCAGCAGCTATAAAGTCAGCGTGACCTGCGATGAAGCGGCAGGCGTGCCGGAGGGCGCGAAGCTCGCGGTGTCCGAGATCACCCCGGAAGGAAAATCTGCGTCGGAGTACAGCGACTACGTCGCGAAGACCGAGAAGACTCTGGGCATGAAGAAAGGCAGCGCGGAAAACGTCCGGCTGTTTGATATCAAGATCGTGGACGCCGATGGAAACAAGGTCGATATCGCCGCGCCGGTGGATGTGAAGATCGAACTGGCAGGTAGAGACGGCGAGAAAAACGCGCAGGTCGTGCACTTCGCCGACGGCGCGAAGAACGGCGAGATCGTGGACGGCGTGAAGACCGATGGGGAGAACGTCAGCTTCGAGGCGGACGGATTCAGCGTGTACGCGGTAGTGGACGACGGAAGCAGCGCGGACGAGGCCCGCGCGACAGTCAATTTTTATGGTAAAAACACAAATGAACCAATTGCCACGGTATACGTAAAGAACGATGATACA
>CADBRP010000299.1 GCA_902797095.1 uncultured Eubacteriales bacterium
AGAGCAAGCTGTATCAGGAAGACAGGCGGCTGCGGTACGGGCTTTTGGGAAAGAAGCTGGGGCACAGCCACTCCCCGCGTATTCACATGCTTCTGGGCGGATACGAGTACGGTCTTTTTGAGAGGACAGAGGATCAGCTGGAGGATTTTTTCAGGGAAGGCTCCTTTCTGGGAATCAACGTGACGATCCCGTACAAGAAAACGGTCATCAAATACTGCGCGGAAATATCTGACCGGGCAAAGGCATGCGGCAGCGTGAACACCATCGTAAGGAGAGCTGACGGGTCCCTGTACGGCGACAATACGGACTACGCGGGATTCAGAGCGCTCGCGGAGAATTCGGGGATTCCGGTGCGCGGGAAAAAAGCCCTTGTGCTGGGAAGCGGCGGAGCCTCCGGGACAGCTGCCTGTGTTCTGCGCGATATGGGAGCGGGCAGTGTCGTGATCATATCCAGAACCGGAGAAGACAATTACGGGAATCTGGAGCGGCACAAAGACGCGGAGATCATCGTCAACACCACGCCGGTCGGTATGATGCCGGATATGGGGAAGACCCCGGTGGATATAAAGGCGTTTCCGTCCCTTAAGGCTGTGTTCGACCTGATCTTCAATCCGATGCGCACGAAACTCATGCTGGACGCGGAGGCGGCGGGCGTTCCCGCTTTCGGAGGACTTGAGATGCTGGTGGAGCAGGCCGCGGAGGCATCGGAGCTGTTTACAGGCAATCCTGTTCCGAAGGAAAAGACCAGATCGGTCTACCAGAGCCTTCGTGATGAGCTTCGTAACATCGTTCTGATTGGAATGCCCGGGGCGGGAAAGACAACCGTTGGCCGGGCGCTTGCCGCCGTGATGAAGAGACGTTTTCTGGATCTGGACGATCAGCTTGAAAAGGACAGCGGAAGAAGCTGTGAAGAAATCATTGAGACGGACGGGATCGACGCTTTCCGGCGCCTGGAGACTGAAACGATCAGAAAGTCACTGCGCGGTGACGCGGACAATCCGCCTGCCGCAAAGGCAGGTGAGGGCGGCGGATGGGTCATCGCCTGCGGCGGAGGATGTGTGGAGCGCCCGGAAAACCGTGATATGCTGCTGGAAAACGCCGAAGTCGTATTTATAGACCGGGATATCAGCGAACTTTCAGATGAAGGCCGCCCGGTCTCCAGAAATGACGGGCCGGAGGCGATATACGCGAGAAGAAAGGAAGCGTATCTTTCCTGGAGCGATATCGTGATCCACGCGGCGGGTTCCGCTGAAGACACCGCGGCACGGATCGCGGAAGCCCTTTCCGGAAAGGAGGACGCAGAATGAAACTGCTTGTGATCAACGGACCGAATCTGAACATGCTGGGGATTCGGGAAGTGAATATATATGGAAGGAAGACATATTCCGATCTGGAGGACTTCATCAGGGCTGCCTTTGCGGAGGCAGGCGCGGAGGGGGAGATCTTCCAGTCGAATCATGAGGGGGAAATCGTAGAGAAGATCCAGCAGGCGTATAAAGTGTTCGACGGCATCATAATTAATCCAGCGGCGTATACTCATACCAGCGTCGCGATCCTTGACGCCCTGAAGGCAGTCGGCATACCGACTGCGGAGGTGCATCTTTCCGATGTTGACTCACGGGAGGAATTCCGGAGGTTTTCATATGTCTCCCTTGCCGCGGAGCTTACGGTAAAAGGGGAAGGCTTTGAGGGATACAGAAAAGCGGTGCTCTGGATGAAGGAACGCTTAACAAACGCGGAAAGATAATATAAAATGATACCGATATGAATGGTTTGAATATTCGGACGGAAGGAGCCTGTTATGAGAACATTTAAAACTGCAAAAATGATGCTTGTCCTGATCTTCTCCATGATGCTTGCCCTGGGCGTTCTGACTGCCTGCGGCGGAAAGCAGAAGATCACCGGGGCGGAGGATCTGGCTGCGGCCAATAAGGAAGCGCAGCAGAAAGTGGAATCATTCCATACCGATACGGACATCGACATGGAGATGAAGCTCAATATGGAGGAGCTGAAAACCGTGCTCGGCACATCGGAACTGTCTATGCCTCTGGAGATGGAAATAAACCTTGACACCGGAAAGGAAACCGGCCACGGGAACATGTCGATGAATATGTCCATGATGGGACAGTCTACAAGCCAGAAGGCGGAGATGTACATTGACATGAAGAACGGGGTTTCCTATACAAAGGCGGAAGGCGCCGGATCATGGACGAAGAGTGAACAGAACGCGGATCTCACCAGTATGGTCCCGGGTCTGGAATCGCTGGGAGAAGACATCCTGAAAAAAGCTGAGTTCTCGGAGGAGGAAGACGCGTATGTCCTTACGGTCCAGGCCGCGGATATGGGGGATCTGATCACTGAAAGCGGTCTTCTGGAGAATATGGATCTTGCGTCCATGGAACTGAAGGATCTGAAGCTGACCGGCGGAAAAGTGACCTACAAGTTTGATAAGGAAAAGGTGCTCCTTCAGAAGTCGGAGATGGATGATGTGATCATCACCGCCAGCGGCGCGACTCAGGGAGTACAGTTTGACGTGGATATCAAGATGGACTCCGATATAGAATTCAGCAGATATGACGAGCTGAAGCCGGAGGAATATGAGATTCCGGATGAGGTGATCTCCGGAGGCGGCAAGGGAACTGAACCCGCGGCGACAGAGACTCAGGCGCCGACAACAGAAACGCCGGCCGCGGACAACCCGGATTCCCAGGAGACGCTTCCCCCGGCAGAGACACAGCTGATCCTGGACGGCGATCATACGCCGAATGACCAGGGCTGGTATACAGTAGGAAAGGATACGCCGGCGGGGGATTATAAGCTGTTCCACGGCGATGGACAGGGCGTTCTCTGGATCAAGGGAGTGGGCGACAACGATGAGTCCCGGAAGTGGACCATCGGGTATTCGACGAATGATCAGCTTAAGGACGGCACACAGGTCACCCTCAAAAATGAAGAGATCGTGATCATCACAGACGGTCTGCAGGTAGTGTTTGATCCGGTGCGCTGATGATCGGACGGAAGAAAAAAATATCTTTACAAGCTCCTCCTTTTGTTGTATGATATCACGGTATGAGCCGCACTGAGATGGCTGTTGAAAGGAAACCGCGCCAGGGATCCTGCCATGGAGGGCGAGACTGGAAAGAGGAGGAACAAACTAATGTATGCAGTAATTGAAACAGGCGGTAAGCAGTACAGAGTGCAGAACGG
>CADBRP010000300.1 GCA_902797095.1 uncultured Eubacteriales bacterium
CTTTCCAGAGCGGAGAGAGAAGCAGTGCACGCCGGTATGGAGCATACTGAGGATATTATAAATACACTCAGAGATCTGAGCGGCGTTGAAGCAGCCGCCTTTCTGAAAGAGGACGGCGACTCCGTACGGGTGAGCATGCGCGCGAAGACTGAAAGGAACGTAGCGTCTATCTGCAAAAAATACAATGGAGGCGGGCACATCAAGGCTGCCGGATGCACGATGCATATGCCGCTTGCGGAAGCGGCGGCACTGATCAGGGCTGATATGCAGGAACTGTTTGAGGACTGAAATAAAGAAGATGAAAGACGGCATCCTGATTTTGAACAAACCTCCCGGCTGGACGTCTCACGACTGCGTGGCGGTATGCCGGAGAGTGATGCGCCTTAAGGGAGTAAAAAAGATCGGACACGGGGGCACCCTCGATCCTATGGCGGAAGGTGTGCTGCCCGTTTTTATCGGCCAGGCCACCAGGATAATGGAATATCTTGAGCTGGATCAGAAGGAATACATCTGCAAAGCCAGGCTTGGCCTGGTGACCGACACTCAGGACATATGGGGCGAAGTGCTTGAGACCCGTGACTTCAGCGGCATTTCCGAGGAGGATGTTGTCCGGGCGCTCTCACAGTTTTCAGGCGAGATCGAGCAGATGCCTCCGATGTATTCCGCGGTGCGTATCAACGGAAAGCACCTGTACGAATATGCCAGGGAAGGGAAAGCGGTCGCAAGGGAGATCTCTCCGCGCCGCGTTTATATACACAGCATAACGCCGGGAGAGATGAATCTCCGGGAAGGAACGGTTTCGTTTCGCGTAATCTGCTCGAAGGGCACATACATCCGTACGATTTGCAGTGATCTCGGAAGAATGCTGGGCTGCGGCTGCGTTATGACCGGCCTTGTAAGAAGCGCGGTGGGCAATATCACACTGAAAGGATCCGTATCGCCGGAGGAGGTTAAGGAAGCCGCTCCGGAAGATCTTGAGCCGAAGCTTCTGCCGCCCGATTATCCGCTGAGACATTTCGGAGCGCTTTATCTGAACTCTGACCGGGCGCACTTCTACAGACAGGGAGGCGTGATCAGGCTGAGCCAGGTGAAGATCACAGAGCAGCCTTCCGTATGCGCGGATCCGCTGACAGGGGAGATTCCCCTTAACGCGAGGAAGAGACCGTATGACCGGATCTACAGAATCTATCAGGAAAACGCGGGATTTCTGGGGACCGGGTTCTTAGATGAAGATAAAGGGATTCTGCGGGCGGACAAAGTCTTTACGGCGCTGAACGAGCCGTGCGGGACAAAGGAATAAAGACATGAAAGTATTTGAATCACTTGAAGAAATAAAAAACATTGAGGATACCGTTGTCGCGCTCGGCAATTTCGACGGAGTGCACCTCGGCCATCAGGAGATCATAAACAGAACTGTACGCAGCGCGGAGGCCGCGGGCCTCGCGAGCGCGGTGTTCACCTTTTCCAATCACACGAGCACGGTGCTCAATGCCGCGAATCCTGTGAAGAATATTCTGTACCTCTCCGAGAAGGAACGGATCATAAGGGAACTCGGGGTCGATTATCTGATCAGCATTCCTTTTACGCAGGAAATACTGAATCTGACTCCTGAGGATTTCATTAAAACGATACTCGTGGACAAACTGCATATCCGCGAAGCCTACTGCGGATTCAATTACAGCTTCGGGCGCAAAGCCAGCGGAACCCCGGAGATCCTGATGCATGAAGGGCTGAAGTACGGATTCGGCATTCATGTTCAGGAGCCTTTTATGATCGACGGAGTCATTGTCAGCAGCACCTACATCCGTGAACTCATCCAGGAAGGGAAGATGGAGGAATGCACGAAATTCCTCGGCCGTCCCTATTCGATCAGCGGAGAGGTGATTCTTGGAAACCAGCTGGGAAGGAAGATCGGATTCCCGACATGCAATGTCACGATCGATGAAACGATGATTACGCCTCCGAACGGCGTATACATCACATGCTGCACCCATGACGGAGTGCGCTATCCGGCAGTTACAAACGTAGGAAACAAACCGACCATCGGGGAGTACGGAAAAAATATCGAGACGCATATTTTCAATTTTAACCGCGACATCTACGGAGACAGCGTTTCTGTTGAGTTTATCAGGAGGACACGTCCTGAAAAGAAATTCGACGGAATAGAATCCCTGAAGAAGCAGATTGAAAGCGACTGCATCACAGCACGTGTATACCACCGTGAGAGGGGAGCCCTGTAGCAGGGAAAACCATATGTTCCGGAAGCGAAAAAACTCCGGAATAAAAACCACGGAAAACGGAAAAATGTGCTTGCATCTGCTAATGAATAGTGGTATATTATGAATGTTGCTGATAAGGTATCGGGATGTGGCTCAGCTTGGTAGAGCGTTGCGTTCGGGACGCAAAGGCCGCTGGTTCGAATCCAGTCATCCCGACCAGACCAGACCCGCCGGACGTTTTTTACGACTGGCGGGTTTTTGCATATGTTATAGAAAAAACCGGCGCAGGGAAGTCTGCGTCATTCCTGCTTTACGGCAGAGGAGGAGAACATGAAAGACGCTACAAAATGTCTGCATGCGGGCTATGAACCGAAGAACACGGAACCGAGAGTAATGCCCATCGTTCAGAGCACCACTTATGTCTATGACTCCACAGCTGAGGTGGCTGCGGTATTTGATGATCCGACGAAGTCTCTGATCTATTCCAGATTCGCGAACCCCACGGTTATGGCGGTAGAAGATAAAATAGCCGCTCTTGAAGGCGGCATCGGAGCCATGTGCACCAGTTCCGGCCAGGCGGCGTCTCTTCTGTCCGTTCTGAACCTCTGCCAGGCAGGGGACAGCTTTATAAGCTCGACAGAGATCTACGGAGGCACGGTCAATCTGTTCGCGTTCACACTGAAGAAGCTTGGAATCGAATGCATCTTTGTGGATAAAAACGCTACAGACGAGGAAATCAACGCCGCGTTCAAACCGAACACGAAGCTGATTTTCGGAGAGACACTGGCAAATCCGGCGCTTACCGTATTTGACATCGAGCGTTTCGCGAATATCGCGCACGCCCACAACGTTCCCCTTATCATCGACAACACATTCGCTACGCCGATTCTCTGCAGACCGTTTGAATTCGGCGCGGACATCGTTGTGCACTCCACTACTAAGTACATGGATGGACACGCGGTGCAGGGCGGCGGCGTGATCGTCGACAGCGGCAAATTTGACTGGACGAGCGGTAACTTCCCTGAACTGACAGAGCCGGACGAGTCCTATCATGGAATCGTATATACCGAAACCTATGGAAACATGGCTTACATCATCAAGGCCAGAATGCAGCTGATGCGTGACTTTGGCTGCTATCCGGCCGCTCATTCCGCGTTCCTTCTGAATCTCGGACTTGAAACGCTGCCCGTCAGGATGAAACAGTACTGCGAAAACGCGATGACGGTGGCAAAATACCTGGAGAGCAACGATATGGTTGAAAGCGTAAGCTATCCGGGTCTTGAGAGCGATCCCTGCTATGAACTGGGAAAGAAGTATCTCAAGGGCTGCAGCGGCGTCATTTCCTTCGTGATCAAGGGCGGAAGAGAGACAGCGATGAAATTCATGGACGCGCTTCAGCTGGCATCCAACGAAGTGCACGTTGCCGATATCAGGACCTGCGTCCTTCATCCGGCCAGCGAGACTCACAGGCAGCTCACGGACGAGCAGCTTGAGGCAGCCGGCATCGAGGCTGGAATGATCCGTCTTTCCGTAGGCCTCGAAGATATCGACGATATCATGGAGGATCTGAAGAGGGGATTCGAAAAGGCTTCTGAGTAAGCCGCGTGAGGTAAGAGAATGAATTCCTACGAAGAAAAAGTTCAGCACATTTTATCCAATATAAGGCATAACGGCGGCGGAATGCTGAGCAACATGCTGGAGCCGGAATATGTAAGCTGTGATCCTGAGAACAAGCGGACGAGAATCCGTTACCGCAGGTTCAAATGGGAGGAAAACGGAAGGGGAGAAGTGCA
>CADBRP010000301.1 GCA_902797095.1 uncultured Eubacteriales bacterium
ATCCATATTCTGGAATACTTTGGGAGATATTGTTTGGGATTTATTTACGGTATCTTTTGGGGTTTTTCTGTAGTATAATGAACCCACGTTGTTGAAGGGGAACCTTCCTGCTTTTGCGTATCCGCGAAAAGGCAGGACGATAATAATCAAAACGGAACGATAGGATTATGTTGAGAAACAGAAAACACAAGAGGATTCTCGCAGCTATCTGCGCAGTAGTCGCGGTGGTTTTTGCGGCATCAGCAATTCTGGTGCATGTGGCCCAGCTCGAGCCGGTATACGCAGTCAAGGCCGGCGGTGAGGAGCTTTTCAAAGTAGAGGACAAGGCAACAGCAGAGCAGGTCATCGAGGAGGTAATGGACGAATACACGCCGGAGGGCGCGCAGGTCAACTCCATCGTGCTGGACAAGAAAATCAGCACAAACCTTTCAAGCGTAAAGCGTGACAAGAAGGATCAGGAGGTCATGTCCAAGGACGAGGCCGTCGATTACGTGCTGGAGCAGAACGCCGGAGAGGATCCGCTGTTCTGTGTGACGGTCAAGGCTCAGGTTTCCGATGTTGAGGACGTTCAGGCCAGGACGGAGTACATGTCTGACGATGAGCTGTATGAAGGCAATCTGGAACTGAAGCAGGACGGCGAGGACGGAAGCCAGGTCGTTACGGATCAGGTGATCAGCGTCAACGGAGCGGTTCTGAACACTGACAGCGTGGGCTCCACCGTAATCAGGGAGTCCAGAAGCAAGGTGATCCGCCGGGGAACAAAGGCGCGCCCGAGAGATACGGCGTGGGCTGATTACGGCGGCTCCATAATCGGGACAGGAAACGGCAACAACATTGCGAACTTTGCGCTGAATTTCGTCGGCAATCCTTACCGCTACGGCGGAACGAGCCTGACGAACGGGGCGGACTGCTCCGGTTTCATCTACGCGGTCTACCGCCACTTCGGATACAACGGCGTTCCACGTGTCGGCGCGCAGAGGATCGGCAAGGGCGTCGCGCTGGCTGAAGCAAAGCCTGGTGATGTGGTATTTTACGGACATCATTACGCGATGTACATCGGCGGCGGCAAAGTCGTCCACGCGTACAATTCCCGCCGCGGCATCTGCGTCACAAGTGTCCACGATCCCGGCAGGATCCTGACGATTCGCCGTCTGGTAGACAGACCTGTTGAATAACGGAATAATGTGAATGAGACGCCCCGGGAAGCCGGGGCGTTTTTTAGGCGCCGCGGGAATGAAACGCGGAATCAGAAAGTGAACGTTCAGAAAAAGGAAAAACTGTTTTATGGCTGGATCGTGTGCGGAGTCTGCACACTGCTTCTTTTCGTGACCATGGGCACCGTGTCCAACGGTCTTTCTGTTTTCATGCCCTACATCATGAAATCCTACGGCCTTACCAACGCGCAGACATCATCGCTGGTTACGCTCCGCTGCGTCTGGGCGTTTGTTTCCATGCTGCTGATTGGCCGGTACTATGAGCGTGTCGGCTTCCGCGCCGGGACAGGCATCGCGGCGCTCTGCGGTACGGCTGCTTTCCTGATCTACAGCTTCGCGACCGGCTATTTCGGCTTTTGCGTAGGGGCGTCCATGGCCGGGATCTGCTACGGCCTCGGAAGCATGATTCCGGTGTCCATTCTGATGAACCGCTGGTTCGTCCGCCACAGGGCGCTGACCATCGGCATCTGCAGCGCGGGAAGCGGCGCGGCCTCCATCATTCTCCCGCCGATCCTGACGGGCATCATCCTGAAGGCTTCGCTCCGGGCCGCGTTTTATTTTGTGGCAGCGTATGTGTTCGTGTTTGCTGTCCTGATTTTTCTGCTGGTCCGCGACGATCCCGCGTCAAAAGGGCTGCAGCCCCTGGGCAGGGAAGAGCTTTATATGGAGCGGCGAAAGCATCTCGATTCGGCTTCTCCGGTTTCTGAAACCGCCGGCCTTTCCGCCGGGACATGGCTGCTGCTTGCCGGGCTCAGCGTTTCCATGGGCGCGCTCGCGAATCCGGGCTACATGCATCTGACGATGCTCTATACCAGCGAGGGCTTTTCGCCTATGACAGTGGCGCTGCTCCTGAGCGTCTGCGGCATCGTACTGACCGCGTTCAAGGTCGTTTTCGGACAGGTGACGGATGTCATCGGAGGGTTCCGGTCCACAGCGGTCTTCGCCGTCATCCTCATCGCGGGGCATGTTCTCTGCTGTCTCGCTTTTGCGCAAAGCGTTCCCCTCGCGATGCTTTCGGTGGTCCTGCTTGGGATCGGATACCCGATTTCGACGGTCGGCATCCCGGTATGGGCGGGGGACCTGACGGGTGCGGACCGGTTTGCCGATACCGTCCGGAAGATGCAGCTCTGCTACGCGGCGGGGGCGATGGTCTTCGCCTCGGTTCCGGGGATCATGGCAGACCGGCTCGGCGGGTACATTCCGGTTTATGCTGTTTTCGCGGCGCTCGCGGTCGTCTCCCTGCTCTGCCTGATCGTTGTCTACCGCGGGAGGATGACCCAAAGGCAGTTCTGAGCCAGAGGCGGTTCTGATTCAAAGGCAGTTCTGATTCAAAGGCAGGATTAGTAAGATCTCTGCAAAAACAGGCTGTTTTACTGTAAATGCAGGGGTCTGTTTAGTAAGAATTGCTGTCCCGGATGGCCGTTTACTAAAAGAAGAGCTTGAAAATGTAACGAACGGCATCATGATGTAATAAACGGGGCTGTGAGACGGGGAAAACCCTCCGCAGATTAGTAAAACAGCATATTACTGCAAGATTCTTTCTAAAAACAGAAGCCCATCTGTAGTAAAACAAAGGCAAATGAGCGGTTATTTTCTAATGGTCCAATCGGGCCAGCCTTTGCATGTCGTGCAAAATCCGAGGAAATACAAAAAATTCCA
>CADBRP010000302.1 GCA_902797095.1 uncultured Eubacteriales bacterium
CTGATCCGTGTAGCCGATCTTTTTGATGAGATCATCCCACTTGCTGATCTCTTCACCGTCCACCGCCGTGATATGGTCACCTGCCATGATGCCTGCCGCTTCGGCCGGCGATCCCGGCGCCACCTGATCGATCGTGGTAGTGGCCTGTCCTGCCCAGAATGAAATGATGATCAGAAGGATGACGCATGTCAGAAGGTTCATGAAGGAACCCGCCGCGAGCACACACGCCTTCTGCCAGGCCGGCTGGTTGTTAAAAGCGCGCGGATCATCGGAGATGTCGTCCTCTCCCTCCATCGCGCAGTAGCCGCCGATGGGAAATACGCGCACGGCGTACAGTGTCTCCCCCTTCTGCTTTTTGAAGATTGCGGGGCCCATTCCGATGGCGAATTCATTCACCTTTACCCCGCAGGCCTTCGCGACTGAAAAATGCCCGAACTCATGGACAAAAATCAGAACGCAGAATATTAATATGGCGTAAATGATTGTCATATCGGTTATAACTCCCTGATTTTCTCTTCTACCCTTTTTCTTGTTTCCCGATCCACTTCCAGAATCGTTTCAAGATCAGGATCGGAGATCTTCACATGCTCCTCCATCATCTCCTGGAGGAGCTCCTGGATCTGGAAGAAGCGGATCCTTTCATTCAGAAATGCCGCGACGAGCGCTTCGTTCGCGCTGTTCAGGCAGACCGGGCAGCTTCCTCCCTGCCTGCTTGACTCATAGGCCAGATCAATGGTGCGGAATACCTTTCTGTTCGGCGGGAAGAATGTCATGCCGCCCGGAAGCGAGAACAGGTCCAGCGCTTCCATATTTCCTGACATCGGAAGCCGCTCAGGATATGAAAAGGCATACGCTATAGGAACCCTCATATCCGGATTTCCCATCTGTCCTATCACGGAACCGTCTTCATATTCCACAGCGGAATGAAGGATGCTCTGGGGATGAACGACGATCTGGATCTTTTCCAGCGGAACATCGAACAGCCACTTCGCTTCGATTACCTCCAGCCCCTTGTTCATCATGCTCGCGGAATCTATGGTGATCTTCGCACCCATCGTCCAGTTCGGATGCTTCAGCGCCTGACTGAGCGTAACGCTTCTCAGCTGTTCTTCCGTAAATTCACGGAACGGTCCGCCGGAAGCGGTCAGCAGGATCCTCCTTATGGTGTTTCCCGCGTTTCCCTGCAGGCTCTGAAAGATGGCGCTGTGCTCGCTGTCGACCGGAAGCAGCGCCGCTCCGTTTTCCCTCGCGGCGCGCATGACGAGATGCCCTCCCGCGACCAGTGTCTCCTTGTTCGCGAAGGCGATGTCCCTGCCCGCGTTCAGTGCCGCCAGCGTAGGCTCAAGGCCCTGCATTCCGAGCAGCGAATTCAGGACGATATCGCACTCCATGGACGCTATCTCAACGAGTCCTGCCTTTCCATGATAAAAGCTGATCCCGGGAAATTCCTTCTGAAGCTCCCGGGCGTCCTTCTCCTCAGCCACGCAGACCGCTTCCGGAGAAAACTTTCTGATCTGGCCGCGGAGCTCATCGATCCTGCGGGCGCAGGAAAGCGCGCAGACCTCAAATCGGTCCGGATGATTTGATATGATGTCAAGCGCCTGCGTTCCGATGGAACCGGTGCTTCCCAGGATAGCTATTCGTTTCATTCAAAGTCCTCCCGCCCGGGCTCAGCTTCAGCGTGTCCCCGCGGCAATGCCTTACATCGCTGTTTCTGTCAGGAACATCAGATAATAGAATACCAGCGGTCCGGTGAACAGCACGCTGTCAAATCTGTCCAGGATGCCTCCGTGGCCGGGGATGAGATTTCCGTAATCCTTGATGCCCATCTTGCGCTTGAACACTGACGCCGTGAGATCTCCGAACTGGGAGATGATTCCTCCGAGAAGTCCGATGATCAGGCAGTGGATCAGCAGCGGACGGGCGAATATGAATCCGAAAATCCCGCAGAGGATGATACTCCCCAGCGTTCCGCCCACAGAGCCTTCGATGGTCTTCTTCGGGCTGATCTTCGGGCAGAGCTTATGCTTGCCCAGCGCGTAGCCGGTAAAGTACGCCATGATATCCGTTCCAAAGGCTGTAATGACCACGAGCCAGACCATGTATTCCATATCGCCCAGCATCGAGATCCGCGCGATATGATAGGAAAAGAACACGATATAGAAAATGCCGGTGATCGTTGCCATCGCGTCCTCCAGTTTTCTTTCCTCGATTTTGAAAAGATACAGAAG
>CADBRP010000303.1 GCA_902797095.1 uncultured Eubacteriales bacterium
CCCACAGCCCGAAGCCGTTTTCCCGGTAACGGTTCATATTGCGCTCGATCCATGATCTGACGCACTGTTCATCAAAGGCATAAGGATTCCCTGTACTTTTCCGCATTGAATTCGTTATAACCGGACAAGACCCTTGCTATCCGCTTCAAGCCTTCAGCGCCTAATCGGACAAAAAGTCTGAAAGTGCTTATTTGCCGGGTATTCCGGATCGTCCTCTTTCATTTTTGCCTTCCGTCAGGGTGTGCGGCAGCGTGTTCCAGTCCATCTGCGTGAGGATCCATGTATTTGCTCTTTTCAACATGATTTAAAAACTTCCTCGCTGATGTGGAAGCTGTCTTCGAGAGGAAGAATCCATAAGGCAAGTCATATTGACGTATAAAAGGGATTATCCGGCTGCGAGGATGAAAGTCTGTCCAGCAGTCCGGTATCACGATGGCCTTGCCTTTTTCCAGGCTGTCGATCATCACTGAGGTTGAATAAATGGTCACTTCTTCCACTTGCGTTCCATTTTTAACCAATAAATCGGACAACTGGTCACAGGCGTCCGAAAGGCCCCGGACAATGTTGACCACAACCGTATTCCGAAGGTCAATTTCTGTAAGAATCCTGCGCCCAGACAGCGGCGACTTTTCTGAAACAAGGAAAGCAAGGTGGGTTCTGGTGATGGCGTGGAAGGTAAAATTACCTTGCCAGATGGGTTCTTTGAAGAAAACCCCTTCAATTAAATCTGTGTTCGGTCGGATGTCGGCGCCACTTTCGCTGAAGGAATAGGAGGAAAGGGTACTGCTTTCGTTCCCGGCTGCAAATCCGGGCCAGTAATCATAAATCAGTCTTGGCATATGAAACTGATTGGTGCCAAAAAGTACTGTTCCTCCGCTGTGTTCCGTATAGGTGGCCAGGTGAGTGCGCACATCATTGCAGCGCTGTATTAAGGCTTTGCTTTCAAGAAGGAGATAGTCTCCGGCAGCAGTAAGCGTTACTCCCTTTTTGCTGCGGTTGAACAGGAGAACATTCAGCTCCCCCTCCAGATGGTTGATTTGCTGGATCACGGCGCTGGGAGAAATAAAGGCTTCCTCCGCCACCTTGGAAAAGGAGCCGAGTTCAGCTGCTCTGATAAAGGTGTCCAGCGCGTGATTATACATAAGTCCGCCCCCTTAGCGATATAAGTTTCAACTTATATCATTATAAGCAGATTAGTCTTCAAAATCAAGGGTTTGTGATATAAAATCTTATCAGAATCAGAGTTGACACGAAACCAGCTCGGCGTAAGGAGGCATTCAGTTATGACTGACACGAGAGTTTTTGAGATTTATCCTGACATCACGATGAAAGAGGTACGCTTCACCAACCGCTTTGGCATTGAGCTTGCCGGTCATCTCTACCTTCCGGCTGTCTGCGAAGAGAAAAAGAATCAGGCCATCGCGGTTGCCGGCCCCTTCGGCGGCGTGAAGGAGATGGCTTCCGGCCTGTACGCCCAGGAGTTCGCGAAGATGGGCTTTGTGGCGATGGCCTTCGACCAGTCCTTCACCGGCGAGAGCGGCGGCACTGTGCGCAACGCGGCTTCTACGGATATCAACACCGAGGACTATCTCGCGGCAGTCGATTATCTCGGCTCCCTTCCCTTTGTGGACCGGGAAAAGATCGGCCTGATGGGCATCTGCGGTCTGGCGGGCATGGCCATTTCCGCCGCGTCCATCGACACCCGCGTCAAGGCGGTGGCTACCGCTTCCATGTACGACCTCTCCCGAAGCATCGGCAAGGGCATGATGGACATCTACACCCAGGCGCAGAAGGATGCCGTCCGCGAGTACGTCAGCCAGAACCGCTGGAGGGATGTGGACAACGGACAGTACGGCTACGGCCCCCATGAGATGACGGTGAATGAGAATAATGAGGTTGTACTGGCGCAGCCCGATCTGTCCCAGCTGCCGCCTTTCGTCAAGCGGTTCGTGGATTATTACTTCGGCATGGCGAAACACGAGCGCGCCATCGGCGCGTGGACGCAGTCCACAGTGCAGAGCTTCATCAATTTCCCGCTGATGCAGTTCGTGGAGCGCGTATCTCCCCGCCCGATCCTGATGATTGCCGGAGAGAACGCCCATTCCCGGTATTTCTCCGAAGACGTCTACAAGAAGGCGCGGGAACCCAGGGAGCTGCTCATCGTACCGGATGCCGACCACGTGGATATGTACTATAACAAGGCGAAAATCCCGTTTGACAGGCTTCAGCTCTTCTTTGAGGAGAATCTGAAATGAACATCATCGTGTTGAACGGCAGCCCCAGACCGTCCGGCAATACGAAAGCCATGATCAGCGCCTTCACCGAAGGCGCTGAACGTGCCGGTCATGCGGTCACGGTTTTCGACGTCTGCCGCATGAATATCAAGGGCTGTCTGGCCTGCGAATACTGCCATACCAGGGCGTTCCGGCAGTGCGTGCAGAAGGACGATATGCAGAAGATCTATCCCGTCCTCGACGAGGCGGAGATGATCGTGCTGGCCTCGCCGATATACTACCATGGGTTTTCCGGGCAGCTCCAATGCGCCATCAACCGGATTTATGCGCAGGGGTACCCGAAGAAGCTGAAGAAAGCGATGCTCCTGCTGTCCTCAGGTGACAAAGGCGTTTATGACGGCGCGATTTTCACATACCGAAACTCTTTCCTCGAATATTTTCATCTGGAGGATATGGGCATCTATACGGCTGCCGGAGATGAAAACAAGTCCGATGAGCTGCTTGCCCGTATCCGTGAAGCCGGTGCTGCACTGAGAGATCCAGATGACCGCAATGTTCCCCGCCTTGTCATCCGCTCCGGAGATATCATGGTGAAAGCAAGGATGAATGACAGTTTTGCAGCAAGAGACTTTATGAACCGTTTACCCATGACGGTAACCGGTGAAGATTCCGGGGTGGATTACTGCTGTGAACTGAAGGATGGCGTGATCGACGAATCTGAGCTGCAGTACGGCTGGAAAAACGGCGATATCAACGCATATGGCGGCTGGTTCGCGATCCTCTATGGCGGTGAGGAGCAATCCGCTTCCTACCGGCAGATGATTATCGCGCATCTGGATGAGGAGGAAAACAGGCTGATTCAGACGCTGCCCAAAGAAACGGCGTTTGAATTGAGCCTGGAGGAACCCTATCGGGCTTCCTCTAACTAAACGCAGACAGAGAAGGCCATTCTCTGTACGTTAATAAACATCCATATTATCAAGGAGGAACGTATGAAAAAACTGTTGTCCTGTTTCCTGGCGCTGCTCATGGTCTGCGCGTCGCTGTCTGCCCTGGCAGACACACTGACCGGCACTGCTTCCGGATTCGGCGGGGATGTCACCGTGACCGTTGAAACGGAAGACAATGTAGTCACCGCCATCACGGTAACCGGCGATGGAGAAACTCCGGAGCTGGGCGGCAAGGCGATCGAGCATTACAATGAAACCCTGACCGGTCTTTTTGCCGGCCGCAACTTCAACTTTGTCAATCCCGAGGAGATCGATACCTGGACCGGTGCCACGGTGACCTCGGGCGCGGTCAAAACGGCGCTGGGGCAGGCGGTTGGCATTGCCGCCGATGAAGGAGAGAAGGTCGCCAAGGACACCACCAGCGTCGATATGGAAGCGCTGGGCAACTGGCTGGCGAACCGTACCAATGTGGCTGCCGCCGCCAATGCCCGGGCCTTCCTGCCCGGCGAGGAGAACGCGCCTACCCGCGAGCAGCTGGAGCGGATCCTTTACACCGCAAACAATTATATGTGGTGCCACATGCTCACCGCGCCGCACTTCATCGTGATCCGTGACGCGGAGGAGCAGCAGAAGCTTCTGGGCGCCATGGGCGTGACCGGCGATGGCACGGTCACCGTGCTCGTCCTGGCGGACGGTGTCAGCGATCAGGAGCACCATATTGAGCCGTATTCTCCCCGCAGCGCCGCTTTCACGGAGGAGCATTACTGGCAGATGTACTACTGCATCTATGAAGCCGGGGAAGCTGCCGCGATGCTGAACCTGGCCGCGATTACAGAGGGCTTCCGCGTGCGCAGCTACGGCGCGCTGACCCTGTATAATCAGGGCGTGAAGGACGCCTATCCCGAGGGAGACGGCATCGACATCTGGTATGCCGGCGGCAACTTCAATGTCATTCAGGGCGACAACTGGGATATCAGCAAATATACCAGTTCCAAGGATGGCTCCAGCAAGTTTGACCATTACTTCCATGGCGGCTATGTGGATGGCCAGATGACCGGGCGCACCGTGGATGTGGAAGGCAACCTGACGCTGCTGTGCGCCATTGTGATCGGCACCGTGGATGATCTCGATACTGTTTCCAGCGCCACGGCTGTCACCACGGGCGAAGGGCAGAACAGCAACTTCGACTTCTGGGATTAAACCGACCGGGAAAACAGGCGGCAGGAATGTCACTGCCGCCTGCTTCCTGCATGTTCCGGAGCGCCGAATAGATATAACGGAGTGATGATTCGTGGTCTTTTATTTCTCAGCCACCGGCAACAGCCTGTATGTGGCAAAGCATCTGGACACGGAGGTCTGCAGCATCCCGCAGGAGATGA
>CADBRP010000304.1 GCA_902797095.1 uncultured Eubacteriales bacterium
GCTTCCGTCTGCGCTGCCGTTGTTTCCTCTGTTTCCACCGCCCAGGAATAATCCGCGGCAGCAAAAGGCGGCACTGCCCCGATAAGGAGCAGCGCCGCGATCAAAAAGGCGCTTACGAAATGCTTCAGCTCTGCTGATGATTTCATTCTTTTGTTTCCCTGCCTTTTCTTATTTGTTCTCAGCCTCAAACTTCTTCATGAACTCGATCAGCTTGTCTACGCCCTCTTCAGGCATCGCGTTGTAGATGCTCGCGCGCATTCCGCCGACAGTTCTGTGTCCGCCCAGATTGTGCAGACCCTCTGCCTTTGCTTCAGCTACGAACTTCTTCTCTACATCCTTATCGCCGATGACAAAGACAACGTTCATCAGGGAACGGTCTTCTTTTACGACCGGGCACTTGTAGTAATCGCTGGCGTCGATGAAATCGTACAGTTTCTCTGCCTTGGCAACGTCTCTTCTGTGCATCTCCGCAACGCCGCCGATGCTCTTGATGTACTTGAATACCTCTCCGGAAACGTAGATGGACCAGCAGTTCGGAGTGTTGTACGCGGAATCCTTCTCAACGTGAACGTTATAGTCAAGATATGTGGGGATGTCAGCAGGCGCCTTGCCCAGCAGGTCCTCTCTGATGATGGCAACGGCAATGCCTGCCGGCGCTACGTTCTTCTGTACTCCCGCCCAGATGATGCCGAACTTCGTCACATCGATCTCCTCGGAGAGGAAGCAGGAGGACATGTCAGCAACCAGAGGGATGTCTCCGGTATCCGGAATGTAATTGTAGTGTGTTCCGTAGATCGTGTTGTTGAAGCAGATGTGCACATAATCAGCGTCCGGACGGATATCATCCTTTGTGATCTTCGGAATCCATGTATAAACATCATCCTCGGAGGAAGCGATCACCTTAGCGTCAAATCCCAGCTTGACAGCTTCCTGATACGCTTTCTTCGCCCACTGTCCGGTCACGACGAAATCGATCTTTCCGGAATTTACCGCAAGATTCAGGGGAACCATCGCAAACTGCAGGGTGCCGCCGCCCTGTACGAACACTACCTTGTAATTGTCAGGAATGTTCATGATATCTCTGAGGGATGCCTCGGCATCAGCCAGGATCGCCTTGAATTCAGCGGATCTGTGGCTCATTTCCATGACGGACTCGCCGCAGCCTTTGTAATTCAGCAGGTTTTCCTTAACATCCTCCAATACCGGAAGCGGCAGCATGGACGGACCAGCCGAGAAGTTATATGCTCTTTCAGTGCTCATTTTTAATACCTCCATAAAACAGCAGCATTGAATACCTGTATCATTTTGCGGACCGGACCGGCCGGCTCCACGCAGTATATTGTATCACGTTCGTCTGCCGATTACTATATCCTGTTACTGTAAATATTGCATATGTTTTATGCTATAATGTGTGTGCCGCCGCGGACAGCGGCATGGGAGAATGTTATGAAAACGACCAATCACGCAAAGGCAGGCTTTTCCTCTGACCAGATCACGAGGATGCTGGACCTGCTCCGGGAGGAATACCCGGAAGCCGGCTGCGCTCTGCAGCACCAGGACATATTCGAGCTTCTTATATGCGTCGTGCTTTCAGCGCAGACGACAGACGTCAGCGTCAACAAGGTCAGCGGCCCTCTGTTCGCCGCCTATCCGGACGCTCCGTCACTGGCCGCGGCCTCCCAGGAGGACGTCATCGAACTGATCCGTACTATCGGAATGTATAAGACAAAATCCAGAAACATCATCCGCCTCGCGGGAGAGCTCTGCGAGCGGTTCGGCGGCGAGGTCCCGGGGGATTATGACGCGCTGGTCTCACTGCCGGGCGTGGGAAGAAAGACCGCCAATGTCGTACTGGCGGAGGGCTTCGGACATCAGAAGATCGCCGTGGACACGCATGTGTTCCGGCTTGCGAACCGCATCGGGCTCGCGGATGAAAAGGACGTTCTGAAAACCGAGTACGCCCTGATGGAGATCCTTCCGGAGGACCGCTGGACAGAAGCGCATCACAGCCTGATCTTTCACGGCAGACGCTGCTGTACCGCCAGAAAGCCGGAGTGCGGCC
>CADBRP010000305.1 GCA_902797095.1 uncultured Eubacteriales bacterium
CCTCCGGGACAGGGCATGCAGTAGGCGCATCCCGTGCATCCCACCTTCTCCTTTTCCCGGATGATCCCGCGGATCCTTTCAGTCAGCGCGGTCTCCCGCTCAGTGAACATTCCGGGGCCGGCTTCAGAGGCGATCCTTATATTCTCCCTGACCATCTCCTCGGAGTTCATTCCGGACAGTACGCAGGTCACAGCAGGCTGATCCCACAGCCAGCGCAGCCCAAGCTCCGCGGGGGTATATCCTGTCCCGCTTTTTTGAAGCTCCTCCAGCGCGTTTGCCGGAAGCTTCACCAGCTTTCCGCCGCGCAGCGGCTCCATGATCATGACCGGAATGCCCTTCTCCGCGGCGTGCTCAAGCCCCCTTCTTCCCGCCTGGCTCGTCTCGTCCAGATAATTGTACTGGATCATGCAGAAATCCCAGTCGTAAGCGTCCAGAATGCGGATGAACATCTCCGTATTCCCGTGATATGAAAATCCTATGTTCCGGATGCTTCCCTCCGCTTTTCTGTCAGAGATCCACTGCTCGACGCCAAGGGACTGCAGCCTTTCCCATTCGGAAAAATCCGTAAACATGTGCATCAGGTAGTATTCGACATGGTCAGTCCTCAGGCGGGACAGCTCCTCCCGGAAAGTCTTCTCGATCCCTTTCTCCGACCGTATGAGGTACTGGGGAAGCTTCGCCGCGATATTCACGCGGCCCCTGCATCCGTTCTCCTCCAGAATCCTGCCGAGGCACTCCTCGCTTCCCGGATAGATGTACGCCGTATCAAAATAGTTTACGCCGTTTTCGATGGCAAGCATCACTTCCCGTTCCGCTTTCGCGTAATCGATCGTCCCGCCTTTGCGTGAAAACCTCATGCACCCGTAGCCAAGCTGGGATATCCTGTTTCCGTATCTGTCCTCACGGTATTTCATCTTATTCCTCCATCGCGGAAACCCTGCCGCGTCCCTTTTCCGGCGGCGCCGCTCCCGCGCTGCTTCATTATATCAGAAACGCCCGGATTATTCACCGCAGGTTCCCTTTCCCTGGCATATTCTGATATAATCCAGTTAACAACGGGATTACTTACTGTGACGTGGATTTGGAGATGACAGAGATGATGAAAGCTGATTATTCCAGGCTCCGGGACTTCCGGTACATGCTCTTTGATTTTGACGGCACCATAGGCGATTCAAACGCCGCGTATGGAGATTACTGCCTGCGGCTCTTCCGTGAAAACGGCATTCCCTTCGAGGGAGGTTTTGATGAGGCGCTGAAGACCGCCCATTTTGATCCCATGTGCCATCTTCTCGCGGAGCGTCTGAACGGGGCTGTCTCCGAAGAAGAGATCCGCCGGGATTTTGACCGGTATCTTCTGTCATTCTACACAAACGAGGTCCTTCCGATGCCCGGCGCTCCGGAATACGTCCGGAGACTGCAAAGGCAGGGCATCCGCAAATGCGTCGTCACAGCGTCCCCCTGCCGGCATATCGAGCCCGCCCTGTCCCGGCTGGGCCTTTCCGAATGCTTCGAATATATCGTCTCGCCTGAGATGACCGGCGGTCTGGACAAATCCCATCCGGACATGTTTCTGAAGGCTATGGAACTGATGGGAAATGAAAACGCTGCCGGCTGGTGTCTGTTTGATGACTCCGTCACCGCTGTAAAGACCGCCCGTGCCCTGGGGATCTTCACCGTCGGCGTTTATGATCCCACAGATGAAACGCAAAAGGAACAGATACAGGAGGTCTGTGATCTGTTCCTTCCCGACTTTACAGTTCTTTCACTCTGACCCGATTCAGGAGGAGTCCCATGATTTTTATAGACCGGGAAAGCCGCACGCCGCTTTTTGAACAGATCTACGATCAGTATGTCCGCGACATCCTGTCCGGTCAGCTGACTGCCGGAACCATCCTTCCTGCCACCAGAAAGCTGGCAGAAGATCTGGCTGTTTCCAGAAACACTGTCGACCGGGCTTATCAGCAGCTCAAGGCGGAAGGATACATCTCTTCAGTGACCGGCAGCGGTTTTTCGGTCAACCGCATCCCCACCGGCTTTCAGCGGCCTTCCGGAAAGCCCGCCATTCCGGCGCGGCAGCCGGAAGAGGATCCTCCGCTTTATGACTTTGTGTACGGCTCAATGTCGGCTGAGATGTTTCCCTACCGAAGCTGGAGCCGCTGCACCAATGATGTCCTGGCAGAGCTTGAAAACAGGAACGTCATCCCGTATCCCCGCCGCACCGGTGAGCTCCGGCTTCAGGAACAGCTGTGCAGCTATCTGTATGAATCCCGCGGCGTACAGGCCCTTCCCGAGCAGATCCTGATCACCTGCGGCCATCAGCATTCCATGGAGATCATCTGCAACATGTTTCAGGATAAGAAGCATTTCGGGATCGAGGAGCCGGGCTATGACGGCATCCGCCAGGTTTTCATCAACTGCGGGTTCAAAATCCACCCGATCCCTGTAGAAAAAGACGGCGCGGACCTGACTGCTGTCAGGAAAGCGCCGATTGATCTTCTGTATCTTACCCCTTCGCATCAGTTCCCTTCCGGGCCTGTGCTTTCCATTGCCAAAAGAAGGCAGCTGCTGAACTGGGCGGCGGAAACGGACAGCTGGATCATCGAGGACGATTACGACAGCGAGCTCCGGTACCATACCAATCCCGTTCCGTCCATGCAGTCCATGGATACGCACCAGAGGATCATATACACCGGAACCTTCTCAAAATCGCTGTCACCCGCCATGAGGGTGGCGTATATGGTCATCCCCGCTTCCGCGCAGAAACGGTTTCAGGATTATTATCACCGGTATAATTCGCAGGTCTCCCCCATCCACCAGCTGATCCTGGCTGAATTCATGAGACAGGGGCATTACACGCGCCACATCAACCGGCTCCGCACGCATTACAGAAAAAAA
>CADBRP010000306.1 GCA_902797095.1 uncultured Eubacteriales bacterium
CCGCCGGAAGTCATTGGGACGTTGTTTCAGGCGTCATGCCAGGGCCCACTCATGTAAAAATACAGGGAAAGCACGGTCGCAACGCACCATCCGATCGGCCACGCACACCAGATGCCGGTCGATCCAAGAGCCGTCCGGGACAGGAACAGCGCCAGCACAACACGCAGGATCAGATCCGTAAAAGTTCCGATCATGAACTTTCCCATCATGCTCGCCCCGCGGAGGACGCCGTCCGCAACCAGCTTCGCCGAGACCACGAAGTAGAACGGCGAAAGAATGCGCAGATACAGGATGCCTGTGTGCATCGCTTCCGCGGTCGGCGCCTTCATAAACAGATTCAGGAACCACTCTCCCGCAAAGAAGTATGCTGCGGCCAGCGGCACTGACAGCAGCCAGACCATCCGTACGCCTGCGCGGAAGCCTTCGGAGATCCGCTTCAGCTTTCCCGCTCCGATGTTCTGCGACGTATAATTGGAGATCCCGTTTCCGAGCGTTGTAAAGGATGTGATCACCAGATTGTTCAGTTTGACCGCCGCGGAATAGCCTGCCATTACGCCCGGCCCAAAACCGTTGATCGTGCCCTGGATAATGATATTTCCCACCGAGATAAAGCTCTGCTGCAGAATGCTCGGAACCGCCACAGCTGCGATTTTCTGAAAGACCGGAAAAGAAAAAACGGCAGGTCTGCCTTTCGTATGTATTTCCTTCAACCGGGCAAAAACCACAAGCATAGCCAGCACACAGCTGACGCCCTGACAGATGAATGTCGCCCAGGCCACGCCGGCAACTCCCATATGGAACCCGCTCACGAACCAGATATCCATTCCGATATTGACCGTAGAGGATGCTCCAAGAAAAAGAAACGGGGTCCTGGAATCTCCCATCGCTGCAAAGATCCCTGTGGCGATATTGTAGAAGAATACAAACGGCAGTCCCCACAGATAGATATCCAGGTACAATTTCGAATCCGCGAAAACTTCCGCAGGTGTGCGGATCAGATGCAGAAAATGATCACAGCCGGCCATCCCGGTCAGCATCAGAAGCGCGCAGAGGACTCCGCTCGAGAGCAGTGCAGTGTATACTGCCGTCTTCATCCCGGTATAATCCTTTGCCCCGAAATACCTGGATACGATCACCGAGCAGCCGATATTGCATCCGAACGCAAAAGCAATAAAAATCAGCGTGATCTCATAACTGTTCCCAACCGCTGCCAGCGCGTTCTCCCCGATGAATTTTCCTGCTACCAGGCTGTCTGCGATATTGTACAGCTGCTGAAAGATGATGCTCCCAAACAAAGGCAGACAGAACATCCATAGTACCTTCGAAGGTTCCCCTGATGTCAGATCTCTGTTCATATAATGTCTCCTTCTGCAATCCGGTTATCGCAATATGCAAAATACACCACTTTCAGGCAGAAGGCATATGTGTCCGGTATTTTTTTATTTCAGCCCGATCTTCCGGAAGCTTTCCCCGAAGGGATCCGTGCACAGTCCTTTTTCAGTAATCATGCCGGTGATCAGGGAATGATCCGTCACATCGAAAGCGGGATTGAATACTTCGATGCCTTCCGGAGCCATCCGCTCCTTATACCACATCTGCGTCACCTCATCCGGTTCCCTCATCTCGATGGGAATCTGCTCCCCTGTCGCGGTTTTAAGGTCGATCGTTGAGCTCGGTGCACAGACGTAGAAGGGAATCCCGTAATAATTCGCGAGGATCGCCAGTCCGCTGGTACCGATCTTGTTGGCGGCGTCCCCGTTTACAGCCACACGGTCGCAGCCCACGAATATGATATCGATCTTTCCCGATTTCATGAGCTGGGAGGCCATATTGTCACACTGCAGGGTCGTCGTGATTCCCGCGGAATGAAGCTCAAAGCTGGTCAGCCGCGCGCCCTGCAGAAGGGGCCTTGTCTCATCGCAGTAGACATGCATATCCGTCCCCGCCCAGCCATGCTCCAGCGCGGTGTACATGGGAGCCGTGGCGGTTCCGTACTTGGCGGTGGCCAGGGTTCCCGCGTTGCAGTGGGTCATGATGCCGACCGGTTTTCCGTCCTTTTTCAGTTCTTTCAGGAGCCCGAATCCGATCTCACCTATATTCCGGCTGATGGCGACATCCTCCTCACGGATCGCTTCCGCTTCCGCATACAGGGCTTCTTTGACGGCTGCCACGCCCTTCTCACGGA
>CADBRP010000307.1 GCA_902797095.1 uncultured Eubacteriales bacterium
ATGGTGTTCCGGCTGGCATTTTTCAAATGGAACGGGATTCCGAGCTCGCCGATGCAGTATGTCGGATTCCGGAATTTTATCGCCGTCTTTCACGACAGGAAGTTTATGATTGCCCTGAGAAATGTGGGGATCTTCATTCTTTCAGGCGTGTTCCTGATCATGCCCGTGGCACTTTACCTGGCGACGGTGATCCAGTCGAAGATCAAAGCGAAGCGGTTTTTCAGGACCAGCTACTTTATGCCGCAGGTCATCAGCCGCACAGCCATCGCCCTGATGTGGTACTTCCTTCTCTATCCCGAGGGCGGCCCTCTGGCGACATTGTTCCAGAGCATCGGCCTCGGACATATCAACGTCAATTTTCTGGGGAGTCAGAAATATGCGATTTACGCGATCACCGTGATCAACGCGTGGACCTATGCCGGCTTCAACATGCTGATCTTTTCGGCGGGCCTCACGGCCATACCGGCTGAGATCCTTGACGCGGCGCAGGTGGACGGCGCTTCCGGTTTTGCGAGATTCCGATATATTACGGTGCCCATGCTGAAAAGCAGCTTCCAGATCTTTATCCTGAACGCGGTGGTCGGTTCCATCACGACCTTTGAGATGGTCTATGTTACGACAGGGGGAGGGCCGGGCAGCGCTTCGGAAGTGTTCGGTACGCTGCTCTACAAGAACGCGTTCACATACAACAATTACGGGTATTCGAACGCGATGGCCGCTTTCCTGATTGTAGCTTCCTTCCTGGCAAGTGTGCTGCTCAGGAAAATGTTTGAATATAGTGACAGAAAGTAGGTGAGTTCTTATGAGAAAAATCAGACCCCGCAATGTCATCTTCTGTGCGCTGGCGATCCTGTTTTCCCTGATCTTCATCTACCCGATCTATTTTACGATCGTTTCGTCTTTTAAGAATAACAGCGAGATCTGGAACACCATGTTCGCGCTGCCTTCGAAGATCGAGTGGTCCAACTATACGTCTGCCATCCGCGACGTCAGAATCCTGAGGGCGGTGGGCAATTCCTTTATTTTCTCGCTTGGCGCCAGCGCTGTCGTCGTCATTGTCGTGACCATGGCGGCCTATGTCTGTGCCAGGAACATTCTTAAAATCAGCAAATTCCTGAAAATGTACTACCTGATCGGCATGATGGTTCCGCCCTATGCCATGCTGATTCCGGTGGTGACAATGTTTACGAGGCTCGGATTCAGGGATAAGTACTGGCCGATGATCCTTCTCTACGCCGCCATCAATTTCCCCATGAGCTTCTATCTGATCTGCAGCTATATTGAAGGCATCAGCCAGGATCTCGATGAGGTGGCGCTCCTGGACGGCTGCAGCCTGTTTTCCCTGATCTTCAGGATCATTTTCCCGATCGCCCGGCCGGGGATCTTTACCGGGGCGATCATCACGTTCCTGGCGGTCTATAACGAGCTGGTCTTCGCGAACACCCTGCTGACCAACCAGTCCATGAAGACGATTTCCGTAAGACTTCTCGGGCTGCAGGGCGAGAGGTTTACCAGCTACGGACCGATGTTCGCGTCTATTGTACTTTCCGTCGTGCCGATCCTTATCGTGTACCTGCTGTTCCAGGACAGGATCGAAGGAGGTATCGCGGAAGGCGCCGTCAAAGGCTAAGGAGGTTTTATGGTCAATATCAAGGCACTGCAGCACATCGGAATTATTGTCCCGGACGTTGAAGAATCCGCCCGGTGGTACATTGAAAAATCCGGCTTTGTACAGGAAGGCGATTTCTGGGCTGACGGCAGCCACGCCATCTTCGTGAGAAATCCCGCTTCCAACGTTCTTTTTGAGCTGATCCAGCGCCCGGACGGAAGTCCCGAGGCGGTCGAGGCCGTTGCGTGGGGCGGCCATATCGACCATGTCGCCTATGAGGTGGAGGATCTGCCTCTGGAGTTTAAACATGCGAAGGAAGCCGGCATGGAGATCATAGAGGGAATCTGTGATGTCCCGACCTTCTGGGAAAACGGCTTTCAGTATTTTCTGGTATACAGTGCCGGGAGGGAAAAAATCGAATATTGCCGGGTCCTGTGAAGGACTTTCATTTTCAGACGCGCCTCCGCTGCTTCTGACGCGGCGTGCGGCGCGGGTACATTTGCCGGTTGACTCATACGTTTATTATGGAGGAGGTTACAGATATGATCGGAAAAGTTTCAAAGGCGAGGATCGTTCCCATGCAGTTTGCGGGAGCTTCCGATTCGGAATTTGCCCGGATTATGGGAGCGCTTGAAGACATTTACCGGGATGAAGCGGAGTTTATGGACAAGATCCCCGTCGGCGCGCCGGTTCCGGAGGAGGCGGATGCCGTTCTCTTTCCCGTGATGTGGGTAGAGGTCTATAAGGATATCGACAAGCTTCTGGAGACGGTCCATGTCCCGGTTCTGGTCCTGACCACGAACTTCGGCGTGTCGCTTATGTTTGACTGGGAGTCTGTTGCCTACATGAAGGGCAAGGGGCTTAAGGTGTTTAATCCCCACAGCCAGGAGCTCGCGAAGACGATCTTCCGCGCCCTTGCGCTGAAGAGGGATATGCAGCACCAGAAATTCCTGGTTTTCCATGATACGGACGGCGACGGGACCTGGATCCCCGAGCAGTTCAAGATCTTCTACTGGTGGAATGAGGAGTGCCAGAAGTCCATGAAGGACAGGTTCGGCATTACGATCGTTCACAAATCCATGAAGGCGCTGGGGGAAAAGGCGGCGGCAATCTCTGATGAAGCAGCCCTTGAAGAGCTTAAGCGCTGGGATTTTGATGAGGAGATCCCGTACAAGAAGCCGGTCCTCGGCGCGATCCGCCTGTTTATGGCGATTCGCGATGAAGTGGACGCGGAAGGCGACGTGGCGGGCTGCGGCGTCAACTGCCTGAATGAATCCTATTTCAGCGATACGACCCCGTGCCTTGCGTGGAGCCTCCTGTACCAGGACCGCGGCGTCATGTGGGTGTGCGAGAGCGACACCTCCTCCCTGATGACGGAGTACCTCTTCGGCCGTACGATCGACGCGTCCATCTTTACGACGAACATTTATCCGTTCCTTTCGGGCATGCCGGCTCTTTCCCATGAGAAGATCCAGTCCTTCCCGGACGTGGCGGATCCCGACGACCACGCGCTCCTGGTACACTGCGGATATCTCGGATGCATCCCGAAGGCGCTCTCGACGAGGTGGGTGCTCCGTCCGCCGGTGCTCGGCTGGCATTCCTGGGATATGGTCGGCGACAACGGAGTGGTCGTGGACGCCGAGGTGGAGAAAGGCGATATTACCCTTTGCAAGCTGCACGGGTCCTTTGATAAAGTATTTGTTGAAAAGGCATTCCTGGAAGAATATGTCAAATACCCGGGCAGTGACTGCCGGAACGGCGGGCTCATCAAGGTGGCGGACGGCTATGATATGATGGAGCGCATCGTATCCCATCATGTGATCGTGCTCACCGGCAAGCGGGCAAACCAGATGAAGGCTGTCGCGGAGATCTTTGACATAGAGATGGATCTTGGCTGAAGCCGGCGGGTCAGGGAAAAGACAGGGGACGGTTCTCTGTCTTTGAAGTTGAAGGATAGCGATTCTGGGACAGTTCCGTCTTCAAAGACAGAGAACCG
>CADBRP010000308.1 GCA_902797095.1 uncultured Eubacteriales bacterium
GTGGTCAGATATGAAGCCGGGCGGGGCATCCTCCGGATCATCCGTGACGAGAAACACGACCGACTGGAAAAAGCGGCTGTCCATGCAGATCACTCCGCGGGATGAGGTGCAGAAGCTGCTGGATGAGACAAAGCAGAGAGGCACGGATGTCCCCAGAAGGCACGCGGGCCTTACGGAAGAAGAAATGCAGGAACTGCTTTCCGGCAGGACGCAGGCTCCGGGAGATAAGAAAAGAGACTGATGTTTGATATACAGGAGAACCTGAAAAAACTGCCTGACTGTCCCGGCGTGTATATGCATAAGGACGCGCTCGGCAACATCATATATGTCGGCAAGGCTGTTTCTCTCAAAAACAGGGTGAGGCAGTATTTTCAGGCGTCCAGGAATATGGACCCCAAGGTCAGGAGCATGGTCTCGCAGATCGCCGAGTTTGAGTACATCAAGGCGGGAAGCGAGATGGAAGCGCTCATCCTGGAATGCAACCTGATCAAATAGCACCGTCCGAAATACAACATCCTGCTGCGGGATGACAAGACCTATCCATATATCAAGATCACAGCTGAGAAGTATCCGCGCGTGATCAAGACCCGCCATCTGGAAAAAGACGGCGGGAAGTACTTCGGCCCCTACAGCGACGCGGGGGCGGTAAACAGGATCGTGGATCTTCTGAACAGCACCTTTTCCCTGAAACGCTGCAGCACCGCGGTGTTCCCGCCGGGTTTCAAGCCATGCCTCAACTATCATATCAGGCAGTGCAGAGGCATCTGCGGCGGCAATGTGGATCCGGAGGAATACGCTGAAAGCGTGCAGGGCGCTCTGGAGTTTCTCACCGGCAGGAGCAAACGTCTTCAGACAGCGCTGAAGGAAAAAATGCAGGCTGCGGCGGAGGCGATGGAATACGAGGAAGCGGCGGTATACAGAGATCATCTGGCCGCGGCGGAGGCTCTTTCCGAGACACAGCGGGTCGTGCTTCACCACAATTCGGAAGCGGATATCGTGATTCCCGCAAGGGGCACGGAGCAGACATATATGGCAGTCTTTTACGTGCGCGGGGGAAAGCTCATCGGAAGGGAGAGCTTTGAGCTTGACGCGTCCATGTCCATCGAGAAGGGAAGCGCGGCTCTGGTATCCGCGTTTCTGCGTCAGCATTACAGCAGGATGCCGGACGTTCCGAAGGAGATCCTGCTCACAGTCGAGCTCAGAGACAGACAGATTCTTGAGGAGTATCTTTCAGATCTCTGCGGACATCACGTGAGCCTTTTGAAGGCGGTTCGCGGAGAGAAGCGGGCGCTGACGGAAATGGCGAAAAAGGATGTCCTGGAGATGATACGGACTATCGACGAACGCGCCGAGAGCGCCAGGGAAAGAAAGAGGACTCTGGGCCAGGACATCTACAATATTCTTCATGTCATGGGCGCCGCTTCAGTGATCGAAGGCAGCGTGGATCCGCAGACCGGCCTGCCCGGATACGACGGCAGGCAGTTCCGCGCGGAGGCGTACGATATCTCCAATACCAACGGAATCGATACGGTAGGCGCCATGGTGACTTTCGACGGGCTGAAGGCGGACAGGAGCGGGTACCGCAAGTTCAAAATCAGGACGGTGCAGGGGCAGGATGATTACGCCTGCATGCAGGAGGTGCTCACCAGAAGGTTTGCCAGAGTATTCGAAGGCGACGAGGGATTTTCCGTCCTGCCGGACATCATATTCATGGACGGCGGCAGGGGGCATGTATCCTGCGCGCTTGAAGTGACAGAGGCAGCAGGCTTCGACATCCCTGTGGTCGGAATGGTCAAGGATGATCATCACCGGACCCGGGCGCTCATCTACCGGAAAAAAGGCGCAAAGCACGACGGATCTTCGGAAAGCGATTTCGTGGAGATATCCCTGTCCGACAAGCCGCTGCTTTTCAGCTATATCGGCCGGATACAGGAGGAAGTCCACCGGTTTGCCATCGAGTACCACAGGAAAGTCAGGGGAAAGCGTGTGGAGGGATCGGTCCTGGATGAGATACCCGGAATCGGGCCGGCGCGCAGGAACGCGCTCCTGGAGGAATTCAAAAGTGTGGACAGAATCCGCGAGATCGCCCGGAGCGAGGACGGTGAAGAACGCCTGGCGCAGGCGCCCGGCATGAACCGCAGAGCGGCGGCGGAGGTACGCCGTTACTTTTGCGGGAAATAATTCTCAGTAATGGTTGATTCTTTTCCCGGAACAGGGTATTCTGTTTGGGAAGCACGGAACTGCGTATAAAAAGGGAGGATCAAAGAGATGGATATCTTAAAAAAGGCAGGAGAAATCGAAAAGGCTGCCGAGGAGCTGATGCCCATCAGGGACAAGGCGGAAGAAGGCGGACTCATTAAGGATCTGGCAGACAAAACGGAGAAAGCTGCTGATGTGATGCTCAATCTGAAGGAAGGCCAGGAGGGTAAGCTTGACAAGCTGATCCATGAGGTTGAGGACGCGGCTGAGACATTGCTGGATCTGGATAAATAGAATCTGATTGATTTTACCGCCCCGCAGTGGTATAGTTGCGGTACACCAGAAAAAGGAGAAATCAATATGGCAGACAAAAAGGAATTATACGGATATGAGGAAGAGGATATCCTGACATTGGAATTTGATGACGGCACAGAAGAGGAATGCGGAATCCTGGGCGTATTCGACGCGCTGGACAAGGAGTATATCGCGCTGAATCCACTGGGCACAGAGGA
>CADBRP010000309.1 GCA_902797095.1 uncultured Eubacteriales bacterium
GCGGTCAGGGCGGCGCTGACGGCGGCAGAAGCCCGGATCGGAGAATTCAACATCGAAGGCTTTTTTACAAAGGCTGGCCGGTACTTTATTATCGAGATCAATCCGCGCCCGGCCGGATACTACAGCCAGCAGGACATAAAAATGTTCTGCGGAGTCGATCTTACCAGGCTGCTCGTTACTACCGCCGTTGGAGATCTCTCCTACTATGAAGAACTGAAGCATTTCAAGAGGCGCAGGCGCAATATGTTCATGTATCCCATATTCAGCTTTCAGGCGGGGATATTCGATCATGTGCACTTTGACTCTTCCATCAGGGACGCGCTTCTCATCTTCCGGCCCTTCCCGGGAGGAGAACCCGGAGCGTACATCGAGGATATTCACGCCGACAACCGCCCGGTGGGCGTAGCGGTCTTCGCCTTTCCGACATGGGAAGAGATGGAGCGGGCGCGGCGGAACATACGCGAACTGGTATATCCGGTGCTGAGAGATCCCGAATAATCCTTTTCAGCATTTTACTCAGGGAAAAACTATTGTACAATTTATGGCAGGAGAAGTCCCTGAAAGACGGAAGAACATGATGAAGAACATAGATGAAAAGCTGTCATTTGCCTGCGACTATATGAAAGGCGCGCATCCGGACATCATCCGGCGTCTGGCGGAAACCAACATGATGGAGACCGCCGGCTACGGGCTGGATCCGGTCTGTGAATCGGCGAGAGAGAGAATCCGCCGCGCCTGCGGCTGCGAGGATGCCGAGGTGGAGTTCCTCGTAGGCGGCACGCAGACCAACGCCGTCATGATCGACGCGTTCCTCCGTTCTTATGAAGGCGTCATCGCCGCGGAGACCGGACACATCAGCATCCATGAAGCAGGCGCCATCGAGGCGTCCGGGCACAAAGTGCTGGCTCTCCCCCACGAGCTGGGCAAGATCAGCGCAGACAGCGTCCGCCGGTATCTCGAGGATTATTACAATGACGCCAACCACGATCATATGGTCTTCCCCGGCATGGTGTACATCTCACAGCCGACCGAGTACGGAACCCTTTATGCAAAGGCAGAGCTTGCCGCTCTGAAAGCTGTGTGTGAAGAGTATGGCCTGCCTTTGTACGCGGACGGCGCCCGGCTTGCCTACGCCCTTGCCTGCCCGGAAAACGATGTTTCCCTTGCGGACCTGGCGCGGCTGTGCGACGCTTTCTACATCGGCGGAACCAAGTGCGGCGCCCTGCTGGGAGAAGCGGTGGTGATTCCTGACCCGAAAAGGCTGCCGCATCTGTTTACGATCATCAAGCAGCACGGCGCCCTCCTCGCCAAAGGAAGGCTGCTGGGAATCCAGTTTGACGAGTTGTTCCGGGATGATCTGTATCTTAGAATCGGCGAGCCGGCAATTACAGCGGCGGAGAGGATCCGCGCCGGCCTTGCCGCGAAAGGATATGACCTGTATTTTGAAACGCCGACCAACCAGATCTTCTGTGTCATGGAGAATGAAAGGCTTAGGCGTTTCGGCGAAAAAGTCGAGTACGGTTTCTGGGAGAAATATGATGATCAGCATACCGTGATCCGGCTCGCGACCGACTGGGCGACGGATCCGGAGGCCGTTGACAGACTGCTCGAAGTGTTATAGGAAACAATCGCAATTTCTCACGGGCGTTCCTCACAGACCCGGATAAATTCCTGCATGATCGGGTTGATCCAGCGGCTGGGATTGCACAGCAAACCGGACTGAAACTCGATATCATATCCTTTGGAATTGAGCTGGACGAGCCTGCCCTGTTCCAGATAGTCCGCGACCGTATAGGCGGGAATAAAGGAGATTCCAAAGCCGCCCAGCAGGATCCGGATAATCGCTTCCACAGAGCCGACATCCATTGAGGACGGCATCTGCAGTCCTCGTTCCAGGAGCTTCTTTTCCAGAATCGCGCTGTATCCGATTCCCCGGTCACACACGATGAAATCATTCTCAAGAAGATCATTTATCCTGCATGTCTTTTTCCTGCGCAGAGGATTCGCCGGGTGCGTGACGAATATGATCGGCGCAGGTTTTTCGGCGAAAAGACGGAAGTCAGGAAAAGCGTTCGGCTCGTCCAGTATGATCAGGAAGTCGATCTCCCCTCTCGTCAATTTCAGAAGATTATCTTCCAGATAATCAGATATTTTCACTGTGACATCCACATTAGGATGCAGTTCGTGAAACTTCCTGAGCATATCCGGCAGAGGTCCTGCGGCAAAGGAGGAAGGCGAACATATCCGAAGCGTACCTGCCAGTTCCTCCGCGGGCCGGACGCTGTTTCTCGCGGCTTCCTCCGCATTCAGAACATCCAGGGCGTACGGCAGGAATGTCTTCCCTTCTTCTGTCAAAGCGATTCCGCGGCCGATCCGGTCAAAGAGCGGCACGCCGAGCTCCGCCTCCAGAGATTTTATCTGAGCGGTCACCGCCGCCTGAGAGTAGCCGAGGCTCTCTGCCGCCTTTGTAAAGTTGTTGTACTCAACGATCTTAACGAATGTGGCGATATTTCTGATCTCCATGCTTTCTCCTTAATCGATTACTTTTATTTATCGATATCATAGAATTCATCAGTTGGGCGAATCTATTATAGCATGCTACTCTATACTTGCAAAGAGACAAAGGAAGCAGGAAAGGAGGAGCGGAAATGGCAGAATGGATGGTTCAGGGAATCGGCTTTGCGGCAGTGATATTCTTCATCATTTCATATCAGATCA
>CADBRP010000310.1 GCA_902797095.1 uncultured Eubacteriales bacterium
AGCTGATCCAGCCTGCCTTTGCTTACCGGAAAGATCTCGGGAACGCCTTTCCGGCCTTCCAGGAATTCCTCCAGAGGAACCCGTTCCCCCGAAAGTTCCAGCCTCCCGGGAGCTTCTGCGGCGGCTCTTTCGATTTCCTCCTTTGCCCGCCTGAGCGCGGCGTCCTCCATCGGGATCCGGTCTTCTCCCCCTTTTTTTCTTAAAAGCAGGCTGACCGCTTCCCTCCGCAGGCGGTTGATCTCCGCGGCCGCGATGTGCGGACTTCCCTCCAGTGACACGCTGATATCCTCCGGCCGCGCATCAAAAGGAGTTCCCCCAAGCTTTAAAAGACTGCTCCGGATCCTCTCCGGATCGGGCGCGCGGTTCACCGATTCCTCCAGCGGCTCCGCGGATACCGCCTCCGCAAAGGCAGCCCCGTCCGTCACGGAAAGGCGGGCGGGCCTCCCCGTCCCTGCTTCGAAATCCATTTTCAGCGGGATCCTGCGGCGCATCCTTCTGTCAAGCTCCGCCGGATCCTCCGCGTCGAAAGTCTCCCTCGCTGATTCCAGGAGCGCTGTGTCGATCACCTGCCAGACCTGATCTCCCGGACGGATCTGACCTTTCATGTCCCCGATCCTGACCAGCCTGCCGGACTTTCCGGAAAGCTCCTTCCGGAAAGTGATCCTGCCTCCCGAGCGGCCTGCCGCGGCGTTCCGCGCGGAATCCGGCCTGATCTCCACGCTGTCGCCTTCCGCGAGCACCGGCCTTACCCCGCTTTTCTGATCCTCGGGCCGCACATCCGCCAGTACGGCGCCCTTCTTCGCGGCGCCCCGCACGGCCTTTCTGGTCTGCGGGTCCTTCGCCGACGCTTCGGAGACCGTGTCCGCCACAGTGCCCGCGAATACGCCGGTATGCCTGGGCGAACTGCCGGACAGCAGTTCCTCCCCCGGATTTCCGTACAGATACCCTTGTGTGAATCCTCCGCGGTTATAGATTCTGCGCAGATCCTCCATGTCCTGCGGATCCACGCGGACCTCCCCGGTCCGGCTGTACTGATCCAGATATTTGCGGTATATCGATGTGGTCACTGCCACATATTCCGGAGATTTCAGGCGCCCTTCGATCTTAAAGGAATCCACCCCCGCCTCGCAGAGCGCGGGAATGTCTTTCAGCAGGCAAAGGTCCTTCGGGCTCAGGAAAAACCCGGTCCTTCCCTGATCATCCGTGTACGGCAGCCGGCACGGCTGGGCGCACAGACCCCTGTTGCCGCTCCGGGCGCTGGCTTTGCCCCCGCTGGAGCCGAGCATTCTGCTCAGCTGGCACTGCCCGGAATAACACATGCACAGCGCGCCGTGAACGAAGACCTCCACCTCGCAGGGCTGCTGTGACGTTTCCGCCGGAGACAGCCCGCCCGCGGCCGCGGGCCGCTCGCCGTGGCAGACAGCCGCGAACCGGCGCAGCTCCTCCAGTGTCAGCTCCCTGGCGGGAACGATCCTGGAAAAGCCGAACCGCTTCATCAGATCCACCGCCCATTCATTATATACAGTCCCCTGAGTGGACAGATGCATCGGAAGCTCCGGCACATACTTTCTGATCAGGCGGGCGATGCCCATATCCTGAATGATCACAGCGTCCGCCCCGATGCAGCGCAGGCTGTCCGCGTATTCCAGCGCGTCATAAAGCTCCGTGTCCTTCAGCAGGGTATTCAGCGTCACGTAGATCTTCACGTTCCGCTCATGGGCGTAGCGGATCGCGCCGCGCAGATCGGCCATGGTGAAGTTTTCCGCCTTCGCGCGCGCGTTGAACCTGCTTCCGCCCAGATATACGGCGTCCGCTCCGTTATTGACCGCCGCCCTCAGCTGCGGCATGCCGCCGGCCGGAGCCAGCAGCTCCGGTACGGGATGCTTTGCGGTTCTGTTCTGCTGACGCATACGCGCCTCCTTTCTGTTTCCGCCTGTTTCCGCTTATCTTCTGCGGGTCTGTCATGTTTCCGCTTATCTCTGCGGATCTGCCATGTTTCCGCCTGTTTCCGCGGTCCTGTGTCCGGACCCCGTATGCGGAAAAACGCCGGCGAATCAATCGCGCGGCGTTTATTTTTTCCTCTTGTCCGGCCTTAAAGCCTTCCTTATTTCTTCGCCTTGAAAGACGATTTCAGGCCGACGATCCTGTTGAATACCTTTTCATCTTCGGTAGTCAGCTCAGGATCCGCCATATAGTATCCCTTGCGGAAGAACTGGAAGCGGTCTCCTGCCTTTGCTTCGCTGATCAGGGGTTCCGCGTATCCGACGCTCTCCGTCAGGGAATCCGGGTTCATCACCAGTTCGCCGTTCTCATCCTCGATCATCAGGTAGTCGTAGTTCCTGATGCGGATCTTCACCGCTGTCGCCGCGTCGACCCAGTGGATGGTCCCCTTGACCTTGCGGCCTTCGAAGCCGCTGCCGCTGCGGGTCTCGGGATCATAGGTGCAGAGCAGCTCGCGGATGCTTCCATCCTCATTCTTCACGACCTCATTGCAGGTGATGAAGTACGCGCCCTTGAAACGGACCTCGTTGCCCGGGAACAGGCGGAAATATTTTTTGACCGGGACCTCCATGAAATCGTCGCCGTCCACATAAAGCTCGCGGCTGAAGGGCACCATGCGGTTTCCCATCTCCGGCACTTCACGGTTGTTCTCGATTTCCATTTCCTCGGTCATGTCCTCCGGATAGTTCGTGATGATCACCTTGATGGGATTCTCGACGACATTCCTGTTCTCCGTCTTCGTCTTCAGATCGTCGCGGACACAGGCTTCCAGCAGGCCGATATCAACAGTGCTGTTTCCCTTGGCGACGCCGATGCGCTCGCAGAAATCACGGACCGCTTCGGGTGTATATCCGCGGCGGCGGATCCCGGCGATGGTCGGCATGCGGGGATCGTCCCATCCGTCGACCTCACCGTCGTCGACGAGCCGCTTCAGGTAACGCTTGCTCATCACGGTATTGGTCAGGTTCAGGCGGGCGAATTCGATCTGCTGCGGCGGGGTCGGCCACTTGCCGACAGCCTCCAGCACCCAGTCGTAGAGCGGTCTGTGGTCTTCAAACTCCAGCGTGCAGATGGAATGCGTGATTCCCTCGATCGCGTCCTCGATGGGGTGCGCGAAATCATACATCGGATAAATGCACCATTTATCACCTGTGTTGTGGTGCTCAGCGTGGGCGATTCTGTAGATGACGGGGTCCCTCATGTTGATATTCGGGGACGCCATATCGATCTTCGCCCGGAGGACCTTCTCTCCGTCCGCGTATTTCCCTTCGCGCATTTCCTCGAAAAGTTTCAGGTTCTCTTCGACGCTTCTGTTTCTGTACGGGCTCTCCTTGCCGGGGGCGGTCAGCGTTCCGCGGTATTCACGAATCTCATCCGCCGTAAGGTCGCAGACAAAGGCCAGACCTTTTTTGATCAGAGTGACAGCGCACTCATACATCTCGTCAAAATAGTCGGACGCCCAGAGTCTCTCCTTCCACTCAAACCCGAGCCAGCGAACATCGCTCTCAATGGAATCTACATATTCCATATCTTCTTTCACGGGGTTCGTGTCGTCGTATCTCAGGTTGCACGCTCCGTGGTACTTCATGGCTGTGGTGAAATTCAGGCAGATGGACTTGGCGTGCCCGATGTGGAGATATCCGTTCGGCTCCGGCGGGAACCGGGTCAGGACCTTATCTCCGTATTTCTGATCCTCGAGATCCTTCTCGATCTTCGCGTGGATAAAATTTGTGCTGTTTACGGTTTTTTCTTCGTTCATATTTTCCTCCAGAACAGGCCGGTATCATGCTTTGCTCCCGGCGGATTGGGCGGATCTTTGATAAAAATCCGCATACACAGAAGATTATACCGCATCCGCGGGAAAGCGTAAAGAATTGAATCGCTTTCGGGAAAAAATCCCCTGGCCGGAAATAATCAAAAGCCCGAAGCAAATTTAAACAAAAAGTGCCTTTCAGGCATGTAAAATGTGCAAATTTAGACGCAGCCACCCTCCTGAGGGAATTCGGTTAGACATTTTTGCCCTTAAATCGGGTATTTTTATCTAAATTAGTTTCCCTTAACTCCTCATATGGAGGCTGTTGAGAAGAAATTTAGGTAAAATGGCCGTTAAAATCAAAGAAAAGATTTAAATTTGCTTCCCGGTTTTGGAGCCGGCAGAAGGAGCCAGACAGAGCTATGCTATACTGCACTCCATTTTCAGCGCCTTCATTGTCAGGAAAGCGCCTGTGTTTGGAAAAAGACAAATAAAGAATCCACCCATTTCGGCGATTGCTGCACAGTTGCGATCAACAGGGAAGACCAGGAATCAATCAATGCCTCGTCCGCGGACAAAACAGCCGCGCGGGCGAATTTCCTCTTGCATTCCGCCCTCAGGCTGTGCTATACTATGCAGGCTGTGATAACCAGCGAATCAAATCAGACGGGACGCGGAGGCGGCCCTGAGCAGGAAAGAGGTGAAAAGCATGAAACAAGGAATCCATCCTGAGTACAAGGAATGTAAAGTTACTTGCGCATGCGGCAATACGTTCATGACCAGATCCACTGAGGAAGAGATCAGAACTGATATTTGCTCGGCTTGCCATCCGTTCTTTACAGGACAGCAGAAGTTCACTCAGCGCGGCGGACGTGTTGAGAAGTTCAAGAACAAGTACGGTCTGTAAACACATCAGGAAAGAGCAGAGACTGCTGCGACGGACATTCATTGCCGCGCTGCAGTCTCTTTTTGTTTTTCCCGAGTCAATCTGAAAAAACTGCCTTTGGAAATGCAGAAAACCGCGCATCTCCCCTGACTTTGTGCTAAAATATTCCCAAAATCGCATGGAGAAGAGAGAAACAGGAGTATCTTCAATGGATGAAAAAAAGATCAGAGACGAAGTCGAAGAAATCGTGGAGCTGGTCCTGAAGGATTATGAACAAGGCCGCGACATCGACAATATGAACGTTTTCCAGCAGCCGGACCGCGACAAGGTCATCGATATTGTGAATAAGCTGCTCGGCGTTCTGTTCCCCGGATACTACAGGGACAAGGGATATAAATTCTACAATATGTACAGCAAGCTGGCGCTTCAGTTTGAGGACATCATGTACCATCTCTCCGAGCAGGTGGCGCTGGCGCTGGCCTTTGACGAGAAATATGCAGGTGCTGACTTCGAAACACTGGAAACGGAAGCCAGAAACATCACGCTTGATTTCTTCCGGCAAATCCCGTCTATCCGCGCAAAGATAAACACCGACATCCAGGCCACCTATGACGGCGATCCGGCAGCGTTTAATAAGGAAGAGATCGTACTCAGCTACCCGGGCCTTCTTGCCAGCACGATCTACCGGGTCGCCCATGAACTGCATATGCTCGGCGTGCGCATCCTCCCCAGGATGATGTCCGAATACGCCCACAGCATTACCGGCATCGACATCCACCCCGCCGCCACCATCGGCGAGTATTTCTTCATGGACCACGGGACCGGCATCGTTGTCGGATCCACCTCCGTGATCGGAAAGCATGTGAAGATCTATCAGGGCGTCACCATCGGCGCGCTGTCCAC
>CADBRP010000311.1 GCA_902797095.1 uncultured Eubacteriales bacterium
ACACGGAAGCCTTCGGCGTGAGCCATTTCCATCATCGTTTCCCAGGCTTTCTGCACCGGTTCGCCGAACGGATACTTTCCGGGTGTGGGAACCGCTGTGCTGGGAATGGAGATCAGTCTGGTCAGGGAAGACGTCATCTCATCTTTCAGAGAATCGATCCTGCTGTATACCTGACTAAGATCCATGTTACTGAACCGCCTCGACACCCTTGATCTCAGGATAGCTTTCCTTGAGGATCTTTTCGACAACGCCTCTGATCGTCATCTGTGCGCCCGGGCATCCTGCGCAGTGACCCTGGAGTCTGACCTTGACGATGTTGTCGTCAGTGTACTCCACGAATTCGATGTCCCCGCCGTCTCTCTGCAGGAAAGGTCTGATCTGGTTCAGCGCGTCATTGATTTTCTGTTCCATAATTATGTTCCTCCGTTATGGTTTTGTTTATAGAATTATATGATATATCGTTTTCATTTCAGCCTACTGCTCGCTGGCTTCAATGGTGTAGATCGCTTTGATGGTGCTGCCTTCCCAGGTGCTGATGTACGCGGTCTTCTTCGGGTCGCCGCTCTGGTTGAAGCGGATGGAGCCGGACGCTCCTTCAAAGGAATAATCCTCGTCAAGAAGCACATCGCGGATCGCGTCGCCTATGGCTCCTTCGTCCGAAGCTGAAGAAGTTTCCGCGCGCTGGATGGCGTCTACGGCGATCAGGTAGGCGTCGTATCCGAGGGCCACGGCCTCGTCAGGCGTCTGGCCAGCTCCGTACTTTTCCTCGTAGGCTTTGAGAAAAGCTTCGCGCTGTTCGTTGACGTCGCTTTTCTTATCCGTTCCGTCGGAGGCGAAGAACTGTACAAAGGCAAGATGCTGCGCTTGTACGGGCACTTCCTGTTCCTGCATGGATTTCAGGAAGCTTTCCTCTCCCCAGGACATATCGCCGAGGAAGGTGACGTCAAGATTCATCTTTTCGGCCTGCGCGATGATGTTCACCGCGTCGGTGGTCTCGCCCGGGAGAAGGACGTATTCGACTCCTGATCTGCGGATCGCCTCCAGCTGTTCGCTGAAGTCCTTATCGCCGGTGGTATACTTCTCATACGCCTTGATGGCGTCGTCGTTGTCCGTCAGGTTCTGAAGTGTCCGGCGGAACGCGGTGGCCATGGCCATAGCCGCGTCGTCTTGCTCAGGAAGCAGGATGCCGGCCTTCTTTTTCTTGATGGAGTCCAGATATCTGGCCAGGAGACGTCCCTGCGTCGCGTCGATATAGCAGACACGGAAGTAATATCTGTTGTTCTGCGTGATCAGCGGATTGGTGTTGGTCATTGCGATGGCGGGGGTTTTCGCTTCCTGCACGTATTCTCCGGCGAGCAGGGAGTAGATGTTGCCATAGCTTCCCAGAACCACCGAGGGCTTCTTGGAAAGAAGCGTTACGATGGCTGTTTCCGCGGCGTCAGTATTGGAACTGTTGTCGGCGTAGACCAGATTGATCTTTCTGCCGTCGACTTCCCCGTACATTTCATGAGCCAGCTCAATGCCAGAGATCTCCAGCTGCGCTGAATCCTTGTACGCTCCGGTAAGAGGTTCATAAACGCCGATGCTGATGGCGTTCGACGTATCCTCCGGATCATCGATAAACGCGCCCTTGAAATTATCAAAGGTCGTGCAGCCTGTGGCCGCAAGCATGAACAGCGCCAGCAGCGCTGCTGTAAATACCAGTTTTGTTAGTTTTCTGTATGTCATTGCGATTTCCGTCCGCAGTTCTCCTTCTGCATCTGAAATCCGGCAGATCAAGCCGGATGAGCCGCCCCAACGGCGTTCTAATATTATACAGTTTTTCTGTCGTTGCGTAAAGAGAAAACCCCTGTTAAGGATTGACTAACTTTCATTAAGAAGTTAAACTGTCGGTGTTGCAGATTAAACAATCATGCAGCAGCAAGAAAAACGCAAAAGGAGGAAAAAGATTATGAAATGGACATGTTCTGTATGCGGTTATACGCATGAAGGCGATACTCCCCCGGAAAAGTGCCCGCAGTGCGGAGTTCCGGCTGAGAAGTTCAACAAGGTCGAAGAGGGAGAAAGAGAATGGGCTGCTGAACACGTTGTTGGCGTAGCCAAGGGCGTTGATGAGGAAATCCTTCAGGGATTGAGAGACAACTTCAACGGCGAGTGCTCTGAGGTAGGCATGTATCTGGCGATGTCCAGAGTTGCTCACAGAGAGGGTTATCCGGAAATCGGCCTGTATTGGGAAAAGGCTGCTTTCGAAGAAGCTGAGCACGCTGCGAAGTTTGCTGAGCTGCTGGGCGAGGTCGTCACAGACAGCACAAAGAAGAATCTCGAGATGAGAGTCGACGCTGAGTGCGGCGCTACAGCCGGCAAGACAGCTCTGGCTAAGAAGGCTAAGGAACTGGGACTCGACGCGATCCATGACACAGTTCACGAGATGGCAAGAGACGAAGCAAGACACGGCAAGGCATTCGAAGGCCTGCTGAAGAGATACTTCGGCTAAAGAGAAGGAACTTTATACTTCGATGACTAAAGGAGATGAGATGCGATTTCATCTCCTTTTTTGTGGAATCAGTTATTATGTTTTTTTGAGTGAATGGATTTTCAGATTGGATTGGACGGGAGGAAGTGCCTGAGCGGATTCCGCAGGAGCAGCAACAGCCCAACGAAGATGAAACGTAAGGAGCTGCAGGAAGTTCGCCGGGCGGTTCCGGTGAACTTCCAAGCGAACACGTTTCATCGAGTATGGGGATGTCTGCGACGAGGACTGAGCGAGGGCACTTCCTCACCGTCCGTTCCATAGAAAAACTTACACACATAAAAAGGAACAGCGCCATTTACCGCAGCAGCGCTATCAGAGACCCCACAGTTATAATCATTCCGATAAATCCGGGCAGTGAAGGAATCTCACCGTACAAAAGCAGGCCGGCCAGAAGAGCCGCGGCAGGCTCCGCGCCGGCGGAAAGGATGGCGATCCTGCCGGTTTCCTGCTTCGCCCGGACGACAGCCAGCGTATAGAGCATTGCCGGCAGCATGGATGACCAGACCGCCTGCAGGAAAAGGATCAGGCCTGATTTTGCGGGAGAGGACAGGAAAAAACCGGTTATCGCCGGAATGTCCGCGAAGGGCGTGAGCACGATGCTGACGAATATGAACGAATAGAAGTACAGCGTCATGGGACCGTAGCCTCTGCCGGCGGCGGCCCGGGACAGAAGCGTATACGCGGCGCTTGCCGCGGCGGACGCCAGCCCGAAGAAGAAACCCGCTGTATCCCAGCGGAGGTTTCCGCCGCTGTCAAGAAGGCCGCTTAAGAGAACGCAGCCGAAGATGGCAAGAGCCATGCAGACGCATTTTCTGAAGGTCAGCTTTTCGCCGAACAGCAGGGCGCTAAGAAACAGAACGGCGCCCGGAGCCAGCGAAAGCAGAACGGAGGAAAGGGGCAGGGACGTCCGCAGCACCGCTTCGTTGTAACAGAACGATAGAACGATGATCCCGGAAGCGCCGATGCTGAACAGGAGCGGCAGATCCCGCGGCTTCACCCGAAGCTTTTTGGGGTCGGTGAACAGAATCAGCAAAAGCGAGACAAGCAGCGCGACCAGCGACCTGGAATAGATGATGGTCAGGTTGTTCAGGCCGGCGTCCCCGAGCGTGCGCACAAAAATACCCGCTGTTCCCCAGCACATTCCGGAGATCAGCGGAAGTATCAGATAACGTGTTTCAGACCTGCGGGGATCCATGCCGGGCGCCCTTCTGTCAGCGCAGGTGCTTTGACAGAAGATCCGCGAAGAGCATCGCGTTTTCCTCGTTATCAAAGATCGCGCGGGCAGAGACATCGCGGCCGCCGCCTTTGCCCTGGTAGAAGGAGGCGTATTCCTTAACCAGCGAACCGCATTTCGGCTCGCCGCCGGAGACAAGGATAAAGGAAGTGTCCTGCTTCGCGTAGAGCAGGATCAGGCGGTCCGTATTTCCCATGTAGCGTTTTGCCATATCGAAGGCGTCGTCCAGAGACAGGCTGTCCAGTGTAAAGACCAGACTTGGCTGAGCGGGCTTCCCGTCTGGCGCTGTTTCGCCGGCGAGGACAGCGTCGAGAGCGGCGCATTCCTTATCGATCAGAGCCTTTTTGGCGTGGAACAGTTCATTTTTTGCCGCGGCCAGCTTTTCCTCCTGCGCCCTGAGCTTGTCGGGGAATTCCTCAACAGAGGAGGAGTAGCTGTTGGAAAGATCCGTCAGGATCGCGTGCTTTCTGTCGTAATCCGCAAGGGCGCGCTGCCCCGCTTCGAAAAAGATGCGGAACATGCCTTTGTAATGTTCGACCTTGTAGATTTTGATGAGGCCGACCTGGCCCGCGGTGGCCGGGTGGGTGCCGCAGCACGCTACTGAATCGGACGGATTCTCAGGAGATCCGATGCATACGATGGAGATGTCCTCGTCGAAGGCCAGAGCCTTGCGCAGGGGCATCTTTTCGGCTTCAGCGCGGTCCTCAAAGCGGAATACCTGAACCTTTTCATCCGCCCATACGACCTGGTTTGCCCGAAGCTCGCACTCCAGCGCGATATCCATTGTGATCTCCTCCGGGCGGGGAGTATCCGGATCGGTCGGGTCATCCTCCAGGCTGATGTCGATGGTCATGTAATCCTGTCCCATATGGAAGCCGCGGTTGACGCCGCCGCACCGGGCGTAGAAGATCCCGGACAGGATATGCTCTCCGCAGTGGCGCTGCATATTATCAAAGCGGCGGTCCCAGTCGATCCGGCAGGCGGCGGAGGAACCTTCCTCTGGCGCGGCTTTGCCGGTGATGTCGACAGTGTGGAGCACCTCGGCCCCGTCTGAGCCGTCAGCGCTGGCGTTGCCTTCCTGCACATCGATGACTTTCCAGTCCCCAATGCTGCCTGTGTCGCAGCTCTGACCGCCCCCCTCGGGGAAAAACGCGGTCTGATCCAGTGTTACAATACAATGTGCCGGATTGTCGTCCGACTTGCGGACGGAAGTGATCTGAGCTTCCCATTCGCGGATATATACGTCCTGCTGATACAGTTTGACTGTCACTTTATTTCCTCCTGTAAAAACGGCTGCGCCGTACTGTGATTTGCAGAAAAATTATATTTTTTTTCAGGGGCAAAGTCAACTTGATGTGGGCAGCGCAATTATTCTGATGTATAATTATTCTGTGCAGTCCCGACAGGGCTGAAACGCATGGAATATTCTGGTAAAGATCTCTCAAACCCTTGAAATTTCACGATTCCGGGCATCCGCGCGAGGGTGGCTAAATAATCTGTGGATTCCTGTGGATAACAATAACCAAAAAATAACACTTGACAAGTGTAAACGTTGAAATTTCAACATTTGTAAAAAGATGGTTATCCACAAAGCACATGGGATAAAATCGTATACAATTTAAAAAAATCTGTGGATAACTCCAAAAAATCCGATGATTTCGCGGAAAAGAGGGTGTTGAAATGAAAGACAAAAATCCCAGTCCACAGGTTTACATAAAGCTCGACGGGAACGAAGATAATCATGCTGAAAGAAAAAATTTTTTACAGGAGAGAACTGCCGGTTAATGTAATAACGGCGAATATTGAAGAATATCCGATACACTTCCACGACGACATGGAAATCGTGTATGTTCTGGAAGGCATCGTGACCATGCGGAACGGATACTATACCTACGAACTAAAACCGGGAGATGTATTTATTCTTAACGACCGGGAAATGCACAGCTTCCAGAAAAGCGGCGGCGACAACATGGTCATGATGCTGCAGATCGATCTCAACTATTTCTCCAGATACTATGACAGTCTTCGCAACAGTTTCTTCGTGACAGACCTGGAATCCGACAGCGATGAGAGCATTGA
>CADBRP010000312.1 GCA_902797095.1 uncultured Eubacteriales bacterium
ACCCGCGCCAGCAGCATGGCCGCCTATAACAGCGTTCCGGTCGAACTGGTGACGATCCTTCTGATGATGGTCGGCGCGTCAAACTTTGCCGTGGTCCTGAATCTGGTCAGGGGAAATATCCGCCAGGTCCTGCGGGAAAGCGAATTCCGCTTCATGCTCCGAATCGTGCTGCTCTTTTCGGCGCTCTCCTGCATCGAGCTGTACGCCGCCGGCAGAGGCGGGATCCTGAGATGCTTCCTGGACGCGCTTTTCATGGTCGTCACGACCTTCTCCACGACAGGTTATTCTCTGGACAGCTATTCCGTCTGGCCGTCCGTCAGCATCGGGCTTCTGTTCGTTCTGATGATCATCGGAGGATGCACGGGATCAACAGCCGGAGGAATCAAAATGAGCCGCGCCTTTCTGCTCACGCGGATCGGCCTTCTGTATCTGAGGCGCAGGATGGAGCCCGACCGCTGGTCTCCTTCGGAATCCTATATACGCCAGCAGAAAATAGTCCCGATCGATGAACAGCTCAAGGAACGGCTCCTGGGTTTCTTTACTCTGTATCTGGTTTCCCTGATCGCGGGAAGCATCCTTCTGTCAGTATGCGCCGGATGCGATCTTCCCACCGCTGTCTTCGAGTTCACCTCCGCGCTCGGCACAGTCGGCCTATCCAACGGGCTCACGAGCCTGGATCTGCCTGCTTCAGCGATGATCATCGAAATGGTCGGAATGATCCTCGGAAGACTTGAGATCACCATCGTCATCGTCGGCATCTGCGCTCTGATCAAAAGAGCCCGGAACCTGCCGCTTTATATGAGAGATAAAAGATCCTGACAAAACAGCGGAGGCATGAACAGCGATGATCATGCCTCCGTGTTTTTAATGTAATGTCTTTACTGAAGTATCCCTGCCTGCCGGAGGACATCGCCCACATCGGAAACGGCAGTGACTTCGATCTTCTCCCGTACTTCCTCCGCGACATCCTTCATGTCGCAGAGATTGTCCCTGGGGATCAGCACCTTTGAGACGCCGGCGCGCTGCGCGGCCATCAGTTTTTCAGGCAGGCCCCCGATCGGCGTCACCGCGCCGCGAAGAGCTACCTCGCCCGTCATGGCAAGACGCGGATCCACAGTCTTCCCTGTCAGAAGGGACGCCAGTGCCGTGGTCAGCGTAACGCCCGCCGAAGGACCGTCCTTGGGGACTGCGCCCGCCGGCACGTGAATATGCAGATCGTTTTCCTGAAGCTTTCCGGCTTCCTCCGGAAGGAGCGTCTTCACCAGGCTGATCGCGATCTTCGCGCTTTCCTGCATGACATCCCCCAGCTGTCCGGTAATGGTAAGCCCGCCTTTGCCCGGGGTCAGCATCGTTTCGATGTACAGGATCTCCCCGCCGACAGGAGTCCACGCCAGCCCCGTGACCACGCCCGGTTTCGGGTCGGGCAGGATCTTCTCATGCATGACAGGACGGGCGTCGATATCCTCCCGCACCTCCTCAGGCGTAACGGTGATCTTTCCCTCCGGGTTTTCCGAAACGCGGACCGCCATGATCCGGCAGATGGTATCGATGAGCTTTCTGAGGCCGCGGACGCCGGCCTCCATCGTATATTCCGAAATCAGCGTATCCAGCGCTTCATCAGTGAACTCAAGCTGTTCATGCCCGATTCCCATGCTCTCCATTGACTTCGGCGCCAGATGCTCCTTCGCGATCTGCAGCTTTTCCAGCGGAGTATACCCGGTGAACTGGATCACCTCCATCCGGTTCAGCAGCGGCTCGGGAATGGTGTCGGTGGTATTGGCCGTGCAGATGAACAGCACATCCGACAGGTCATACGGCACATTCATATAGTGGTCTGTAAAGGTGTTGTTCTGCTCCGGGTCAAGCACCTCGAGCAAAGCGCTGGCGGGGCTTCCGTTGAAGGACGCTGACAGCTTGTCGACCTCATCCAGCACCATGACCGGATTGGAGACGCCGCTCTTGCTGATCCCGTCCATGATCCTTCCCGGCATGGCGCCGATATATGTCCTTCTGTGCCCGCGGATATCCGACTCATCATGCACGCCGCCAAGGCTGACCCGTACATACTCCCGCCCAAGCGCCCGGGCGATGCTCTTGCCTATGCTGGTCTTTCCTGTTCCCGGCGCGCCGACAAAAAGCAGGATCGATCCTGACTGCTGCTTTTTGAGGTTCATCACCGCGATCTGCTGTATGATCCGGTCCTTGACCTTTCCGAGGCCGTAATGGTCCTCATCCAGGATCTTTCTGGCCTGTTCGAGATCAATGCGCTCCGCCGCCTCCTTCTTCCAGGAGAGCCCGGTCACAAAATCCAGATAATCGTAAAGGATTCCGGATTCAGCGCTCTGATTCCCCTCCTGGCGGAGACGGTTAAGCACCTTCTCGGCTTCTTTTCTCGCAGTTTCGTTCAT
>CADBRP010000313.1 GCA_902797095.1 uncultured Eubacteriales bacterium
ACCCGCGGCGATCTCGCGGACAGAGGGGGCGGAGCCCTGTCGGTTTCGATAGCTGTTGATGTACTCCTCGATCATGGCGCAATATTCAGGCTTCTTATACTGCATAACTTGCTCCTTTCAAACGCGAACAATAGTTTCCGATAGAGATAGTATTACAAATGGTTACAGATTGCAAGAGGGAAAATGCGGCTGACCCGCCAGGTGCAGTCGATCGGCTACACCTGACGGGTCAGCGTGAAATTTGTACTTGACAAGGGGGAACGGATCTGCAATATACCGGCTTATGCCTTTGTACTCCCACAAAGGCATAAGCCGGGCAGTCCCGGACCCTTATGGCAGCAGGAGAGGCACCTGCTGCTGTAGCTGTGGTATCTCAAATACGATGCTTGCCGGTATGATGCAGGAATGATGCAGGAATGATGCTTGCAAAAAAAGCATGGTTTCGAACGGTGCTAGCATCGCAAATAGTAAAAAAATATTTGTGATGAGTATTTATAATCAACATCTATCGGTCGCTCGACAGAAAAGTCTGATAAAGATCTATTGAAAGCAGTTATGAGTGATCATAATAACAGACAATTACACTTTCCCAGAAGATATGATATGATTCTATTTGAATAAGAAACGCAGCAAATGACAAAACGAGAGGATGATCCGTCATAGATGAAGAGTACAGTGATTGAACAATTAGCTTCGTTTTCTGTCGGACTTCGTTATGAAGATCTGCCGTATGAGGTGGTTAGCAAAGCCAACGACTGTCTCCTTGACTTTATTGCCTGCTACTTTGGAGCATTGAAAATCTCAGGGATTGCAGAGACTATGAAAAATATAGCATCGCTGAACCCCATGCCACAGAGCAGCATTTGGGGAACCGATTTTCACTGCGGTATTGCGGAGGCTGCGCTTGCCATGGGCACATCCGGATATTCGTTGGAATATGATGACGGGATCTCCGTATCTGGTCACTGGGGAAGCGCTACGATCCCAGCAACCTTTTTGGCTGTGGCAGAGCATGGCGGAAACGGTAAGGATCTTATTACGGGTATTGTCTCTGCTTATGAGGTCGGTACACGAATCAGTCGTCTTTTTTCTCCTCGCCTTTTGAAGCGACACACGCATTTCCCTTGTACGATGGGAGCTTTTGGGGCGGCGACGGGTTTTGCAAAGGGCCTTGGCTGCAGTGATGCAGTTTTGGCCGGCGCCCTTTCGCTCGCGGGTCTGTTTCCTCTTGGCACCTATAGTACGGCAACGGCTGGTGCAGACGGAAAAGCTCTGTATTCCGGCTGGCCAAATTATCTCGGGATCAATGCCGTCAGACTTTCAAAAATCGGCTTGTCAGGGGATATAGACATTTTGGAGAATCCGGATGGCCTTGCTGGTGCCTTGGGCTTTCCGCCCCTGACAGAGAAAATGCTGCAGAACGCTATCGAGGGTCTTGGAAAGACGTGGCACTTTATGGAAGTATATTTCAAGCCATATCCATGTTGCCGATGGCTTCATGCTCCGGTTCACGCAATTCTGAAAATGATGGAGCGTGAAAACCTACACGCGCATGATATCGTCAGCGTAAAGGTCGGAGGACCTGAGTTTTTGAGAATGTACGATACTCACGATGTGCTGGCTTCAAAAGTTGCTTGCCAGTACAGCATTCCGTTTTCCGTGGCTGCAGCCATTCTGTATGGCCGACTTGGCGTTGATGAGTTCAGTGAAGCCGCTCGCCAGGATTCAAAGCTTCAGGCGCTCATTGACAGAGTGCATGTGTCAGTTGATCCGGAGCTACAAGAACTGTTTCCAAGGTCATTTTCTGTGAGACTCGAGATCCATACAAAGGATGGAAAAGTCCTTTGTACGACTGCGGGGACTCCTTGGGGGCCAGACGCACCTCCCACGAAGGATGAGCTTTTCCAAAAATTTTGTGTCCTTACGCAGGGAATTTTTACGGAAGACGAACAGCAGAGCATGAAGGCTTTGTACCTGAGGGGTTTTGATGCGCCGGGTTCTTTTGAAAAGCTGCTGTGTTTATGTGAAGCTGACAGATGTTCTCCTTGAGTCTTTTTAAGCAGAAAAGACAAGTAAATGCAAAAAGCACTTCGGCTGGCATTCTTGCCGGCAGAAGTGCTTTTTGCATAGATCGAAGTGAATACACTGTAATGGGAAAAACTCTTACCATCTAACACGCAAATTGTTTAAGGGGACAACGATCACAGCTTTGCATAGCAGGTATCCGATTAACAGGTCCGGATAGAGTCTTAACATCCCAGGATATATTCGCGGAATCGTTCAATCGCTGCTGCTTTTGGTGAAACCTTCGGTGCTATCAGCACAGTCAGCATCTCAATTTCAGGAGACAGCGGGATGCTGCAAACGGACTCTCTGATATACTCCGAGCCGACGGCGGAGGAGTGGAAGCAGATCCCCTGATTCATGGCGACGCTGCCAAGCATGCTGCGGAAAGCCGGGCTGGTTTTGAGCTTCTTCGGGACGATCTTGTATTTCTGCAGCATTGTCTGGACCTCACGCTCAATAGCGGAGCGTTTCTCCAGCATGATGACGCTGCATTTTCTCACGTCGTCAATATAGATTGTTTTCTGTTCAGACAGAGGATTCTTCCGGCTGACCGCCACATGAATATAATCGTGGTTGAGAATCCGGATATCCAGCTGGGACTCATAGCCTGCCATTTTGGCCGGCGTGATGTAGGCGATGACTGCGTCGTATTTACCGCCGAGCAGACGCTTGATCAGCTCTTCGCTGGGGCGGACCTCAAAGCTGAGGGTGATATCCGGGTTTTTCGCCTGAAAGCCCTCGATGAGATCCGGCATCTTGAAATCCAGAAAGGTGGGCAGGAGGCCGACATTGAGGGTGAGCTCCTGCGTCTTGCGTTGGGCGAGCATTTCCTGCTGAAAGGTGTCAAACTGCGCCAAGAGGGGCGTAGCCTTTTCACAGAAGCGTTCACCCTCTTCTGTCAGAGAAACCGTTCGCGTAGAACGTACAAACAGGGGATAGCCCAACTCATCCTCCAGTTTACGGATCTGCTGGGACAGAGTGGGCTGTGTGACAAACAAATTCTCCGCCGCGTGTGAAAAGCTGCGGAGGTCGGCGACGGCGCAGACATAACGTATTTGATTCCATTCCATGACCTTTTCTGCCCTTCCTGCTATATATGTACATTATATCACATTGAACGGGAGGGATGCAACCATTAATAATCATTGCCTATAAATAATCATCATGAACAACTTTTTTACTTTCCAGGCCGGGAACGCTATACTTTTTTCAGAATCCGAAAGAGGAGGCGCATCATGGAACTGGCTGCAAAAGTGATCATAGGGAAAATACCGGACCACATGTGGGCGCGCAAGTTCATCCTTAGTCTGCTGGTCCCTGCGGCGATCCTGTTGTTTTGCCCCTTCGGGCTGGTGAGAGGACAGGCGGCACTGTTTGCCTGCATCGTTCTGGTCATCCTCTGGTGGTCTTTCGGCGTCACCGGCAAAGTTTTCGCCTCCTGCTTTCTGCTCGCCGCGTTTTTGGTGTATGGCATTGCACCGAAAACCGTCTTTTCCTTTCCGCTGTCCAACACCTTCCTGCTCATCGTGTTATGCTATGTGTTCTCCCGCGGTGTGACAAACGCAGATATCGCGCAGAAAACCCTCGGGCCGCTGCTCTTCCGCTATGTGAACACACCCGTCAAGGCAATTTTGGCATCCATCTCGGTGCTGCTGTTGGGGATACCGCTGATCCCGCAGCCTCTGGCGAGGCTGCTGCTGACCGTCTGTCTGATCAGGGGGTATCTGGATCACACCGATGCAAAGGACGAAACCAAGAGAATCGTAGTTTTCTCCATCTATGTTTTTTACGCAGCGGTCAACATGCTGGCCATGCGGGCCGACCTGATCCTGAACAGTTCCGCAGTGGGCTTTGCGGGTCTGAACATCACGGAAGGAGGCTGGCTGCGGGCAATGGCGATCCCGACCACCGTCTACTGTCTGCTGGTCTTTGGGCTTTTCTGTGTGCTGTTCGGGAAAAAGCTCTTCGGAGTCCGTCTTCGGGCGACTGAGAGCAATGAAGCACAGCTTGGCAACAGCGCGCTTGCCCCGGCAGACAAACGGATGCTGGCCGTCATGCTGGGTACTGTTCTGCTCTGGGCGACGGAGAGCCTGCACGGACTCAATGCCAGTCTGGTGACGCTGGCCGCAATCCTGTTGATGTTCCTCAACGGGAATCTTCGGCTGCAGGACCTGCGCTCCATTGATGTCACAACGCTGATTTTCCTGACGGCTGCCTTCTCTATTGGCGGCTCCATGAAAGCCAGCGGGATCGCGGAGCACGTTTTCGGCACCCTGGCTGCCATCTTCCCCAAATCCTATTCGGTGCTGTATATCCTGACCATCGTCGGCGTTTCCATGGTTATGCACTTGATCCTTGGCAGCAACACCACGTCCCTCTCCATCGTCTTGCCTGGTCTGATCGCCATTTGCAGCAGCGTGGTGCCTGCGCAGGAGGTGTTCTTCCTCGTCTTCTTTACCGTGGCCGCACAGTATATCCTGCCATTTCACAGCGTGGCCATGATGATCGGCGTATCCAACGGGGATTTCCCTGCTCCCTATGTGACGAGATTCGGCGTCCCCCTCAGCATCCTTCTTCTCGCATCTGTATTCTGTATCTATATCCCCTGGTGGCATTTGATCGGCATGATTTGATTGAACGACAGGAAAGGAGAAATGTACATGAACATGACAGTTTCCCGCAGCTGTCTGCATGGCAGCGTCTGCGTACCCGGCTCCAAGAGCCACACCATTCGCGCCGTCCTTTTGGCCGCCATGGCCGAAGGGACAACGGTGATCCACAACCCTCTGCCCAGTCTGGACGGCAAGAGCGCCCTGGCTGCGGCTGAGACCTTTGGAGCCAGGACCAGCATCGACGGGAACACCTGGACGGTGGAAGGGCGCGGCCGCGATCTGGCGGTACCCCGGAACTATCTGGACTGCGGCAACTCCGGCTCCGTGGCCTATTTTGCCACCCCGATGGCGGCGCTGGTGGACGGTTATACCTTCGTCACCGGCGACGCCCAGATCCGCCGCAGACCTATCCATGAGACAGTGCTCGCCATCAACGAACTGGGCGGCTTTGCAGCGCACAGCATTCCGGGTTCCGACTCCTGCCCGGTGGTGGTACACGGTGTGATGAAGGGTGGCCAGGCCCATTTCGGCGGAAAGCTGTCCCAGATTATCTCCGGCTTTATGATGGCGGCGCCTCTGCTGGAGCAGGATACGGAGCTGCTCATTGAGGATATTAGGGAGACCCCGTACCTGCAGATCACCATCGACTGGATGAAGCGATTCGGCGTGGAACTGGAGCATGCGGAGGACTTCTCCTCCTTTCAGATCCGGGGCAAGCGCTTCTATCGCGCGTTGGAGACCACCATCCCCAGTGATTGGTCCGCAGTCGCTTTCCCACTGATCGCAGGACTGATCACAGACTCCGAACTGGTCATCGACGCAGTGGATTTCAACGACAGCCAGGGGGACAAGGCCGTGGTGGATCACCTGATCGCCATGGGGGCCGATCTCACCAAAGATGTGGAAGGCCATCGTCTGCTGGTCAGAGGCGGCAGAAAGCTGCGCTCTGGTCTCACCATCGACATGAAAAACATCCCGGACGCTCTGCCGGCGCTCAGCGTCGCAGCTGCCTATGCAGAGGGCGATACGACGTTTACAGGCCTGGCCCATGTCCGCCTGAAGGAGACGGACCGTGTCGCGGTTATGAAGGAAGAATTGGAAAAGATAGGCGTCACCGTGGAGATCGGCCCGGATTCCATGGTCGTCCACGGCGGTTGCAGAATGCATGCCGCCCAGGTCGAGAGTCACGATGATCACCGGGTCGCCATGGCCATGCTGGTCTGCGGTCTGGGCATTGACGGTGAAACTGTTATCAATGGTGCGGAGTGTGCTGCCGTCTCCTTCCCCAGCTTCTTTGAGGTCATGGAAAAGGCCGGCGCCAAGTTTGCTCGGGGGTAAGATGACGAGCGGTTTATAAGCGTTCCCTATAAATACACATTTTGAATAACTATTTCCCTTTTTTTAGGACAATTGATACACTTTGAACAGAGCAAGGATCCAAATCGTTTTCGAGCACGATTCATCTGCGGGCGAGCAACGGACTGAAAATATTTAAAAAATGGAGGAAGAAAAATGCAGAGCGAAGGTCTGGAATTTAAGCGCGTTAGAAACAACGACACTATTATCCTGATTCATGGTGCCTGGCATGGAAGCTGGTGCTTTGACAGGATCATCCCCACGCTGCAGGCGCTCGGTCACAAAGTCATTGCCCCGGATCTGCCTGGCCACGGCAACAGCAAGGAAAACATGGCTGACCAAACGCTGGAAAAGTATGTGGCGTTTGTCCTTGGCATTCTCGACGCTCAGCCGGAGCCTGTCATTCTGGCAGGTCACAGCATGGCCGGTATGATCATCACCGAGGTCGCAGAACGCCGCCCCGAGAAGGTAAAAAAGTTGGTTTACATGAATGCCTTCCTGCCCCTGCCCGGTCAGTCTGCACAAGGTACAGATGGCAGCGGCATTACTCCCAAGGATTTCAGCAAGGTTACGAAGGATGGCTATACACAGAGCTGGGCAACCGAAGTCGTCCGCAACGTCTTTGGTCAGAACTGCAGTGAACTGGACAAGCGCTATATTCTTGAACACCTCAACAAGCTCCAGGCCATCGAGCCGCTTACCGCAAAAGTATATCCCACCGCGGAGCGTTGGGGCAGTGTTCGTCGGTTCTTCATTGCAGGTGCCTGTGACATCGCGATGACTCTGGATAAGGTCAAGTCCATGCTGGTGAACATCCCCTGCGAAGAAGTCTACGCCGTGGAAGGAGATCATGAAATCTTCTGCTCCGCGCCGGACGAGCTGGCGTTTACTCTGCACACGATTGCTCTCAAAGACTGATCAAAACACAGCTCAGAAAAATAAAGGGAGGAAAAACAATGGATAAGAGAAATAAGATGACAATGCTGAACTATATAGCTGTTCTGAGCATCTTCCTCTTCTCAGGGGCAGGCACCTTCATGAACGCCGCCGTTCAGACCATGATCGATGCATGGCCCAATGTTCCGGTATCTACCGTGCGCATGGTAGTTTCACTTCCCCCGCTGATTGCCCTTCCCGTCATACTGTATGTGGGTACTGCGGTAGGAAATAAACTTAGCTATCGTTTCTGCGCTATCGTTGGCACGGCTTCTGTGGTTGTTGCAGGCGTAGCTCCGTATTTCTTCTACTCGAACTGGGGGCTTGTTCTTGCCTTCCGCGCCCTTCTTGGTGCCGGCGTTGGCCTGCTGGGCATCCGTAATTCTCTCGTTCTTGCCTCTGTGCCAGAAGATAAACGGGCCTCTTATATAGGCTATGGTACGGTGCTCTTTAACGGCAGCGCAATGCTTGCCAACCTCGTCGTTGGCGTGCTTGCTGATTACAGCTGGCGTCATCCCTTCCTGTTTGACGGACTTGCCATTATTCCTCTGGTGATCATGATTTTCTTCCTCAAAGAGCCGGAGAAGGTCGATCGGACGAGCAAAAAAGGCAATGCCGCAGGAACCACTGTTGAAGCAGGAAAAGAGCGCACTTCCTGGCGAATTTATTACTATTATGCCATGCAGGTAGTGACTACTGCAGCGCTCTACCCTCTGCTGTCCGGCTTGTCAACTTACATTGCCGGGAATAAAATCGGCAGCGTACTTGTTGTGGGCACGATCCTTGCTGTCTACCAGCTTGCCGGTGCTCTCTCTAATATGGTTTTGAATCCCATTCAGAAATTCTTCAAGCAGTACACCATCGGCGTTATGTGCATCCTTGTGGCGGTCGGCACGGCGCTGATCCTGTTCGTACCAAAGATTCCGGTGATTTTTGTGGGCGCAGCTCTTGCCGGTATCGGCTGGAATATCATGGTCTCCATGTTCCAGGTTTATAACGGTCAGGTCGCTTCCCCCCAGAAAATGGCCTTCAGCTCGACGGTGCTTGTTGCTATGATGCGGCTGGGCATCTTTGCTTCCACCTACTTCATCACGGTTTGCCATTCTGTTTTCCATAGGTCGACCGACGCCGAAAGCGCCTTTATCGGGTGCCTGATCATCTATGTGATTTTGACTGTGATCGCGTTTGTGTGCAAAGTGGCTCCCGAAAAATACTATTCCCAAAAAACGAACTCCTAAAAGATCACAGATAAAACGGACGTGTCGCTGATACCCACGGAGGCAATCAAGTCCCCGACCGCAAAGATCTTTCCGACTGAGAAGAACTGGAACTGTATCCGTAGATTTTTCATTGTCTGTGCAAACGATGTGGCAGTTTCGCCAGATGTCGCACAGCGGCTGCTGGCCGCCACACCCTGGGAGGAAGCCTATGAGATTCAGGCTGATCATGCGGCTTTCTATTCGTCTCCCGAGGAGTAGCCTTCGTCCTCAACCAGATTGCACAGAAACCGCAAGTGAATACTTCCAAAGCATGAATGCCGAAGGGTTAGAAACCCTTCGGCATTCATGCTTTGGCTGTAAGAAAGCGATTAACTGTCAATCGCCCTTGACTGCCCTCTGCAGCATCTTTTCATATTCCCGCTTCACCTTCGCCGGGGCGGTGATGCGGACTTTGCCGTCAAAGCCGAAGACCCAGCCGAAGAAGGGCTTGCTGGCGGTCACCGGCACTGTGACCCGGAAGGTCCTGCCGTCCACAGGCTCGGTCTCCACATCGTCGCCGAAGCGGTCGACGATGTGGTCCATGACGCTGTTGTCGCAGAGAAGCGTCACGCGCTGGGGCTCGCCGATGAACATGCCGAACATGGTGTTGACGCGGGTGATATCAAAATCCTCCGGCTGCGGCACGGCGTCCTCCTCCAGAATCCGGGGCGCCGCGGCGATGCGGTCGACCCGGAAGGGCGTGACCCCGTGCTTCTCCGTGTGGCCCAGCAG
>CADBRP010000314.1 GCA_902797095.1 uncultured Eubacteriales bacterium
AGGAAGCGGCCGAGAAGCTGGTGCATGTGACGGCGACGGTAAAGCCGGATCCCGAGATCAGCGCCCGCTATGAGGCGCAGTATCAGAAGTTCCGCCGGATCTATCCGGCGATGAAAGAGATCTTCCCGGTTTTGAACGCATGAGAGAGCAGGCGGAACACAGCATGCAGCAGCTCGCGTCTTTGTATGAAAACTATCTCGACGAGGCACTGAAGGTCGAGCTTGCGCGCAAGCCGGGTGAAGGCATCTTCGGCATCGGAAAGAAACCCTCGGACGATCCCTGCCATGATCGCTTTACGGAGAACCTGAAGAAGCTGCTGGAGGACTTCCGGGCGTCCACGCCGGAGAGCGCAGAGGTTCGGGAAGCGCTGCGATATATCTATCGGGCGCCGAAGGAGCATCCGGAGCCGAAAACGGCCTACTGGCTGCTGATCGCGGTACAGAGTCTGACAAAAGAGTTGGTCCCCCTTCTGAGCGGGGAGGATGCCGCGGCGCTGGCGAAGGAGTACACCGGAATCTATAAGCGCTGGGAGCGGCTGCCTATCCAGAAGCAGATTCTCGACGCACTGAAGAAAACTTCGAGATAGAACGGATAAAGAGAAAAACCGGAAACAGACGGAGCAGATCATCAACGGCTTCCTGCGGTAAGGAAACAAAGAGAATATCCATAAACAGACAAGACCTCTGACAAAGTCGGAGGTCTTGTCTGTTTTACGGTCAGCACAGGTACTGGCCAAGCAGTGAATATGGTCCCGCCATGGTGATGTTCACCATCTGTTGAGCCATATATTCCGGGCTGTATTTCATCCCGCTCTCCAGATAGTATTCCAGGAGTCCAAGATGTGCGTTGATGATGTAATGTGACAGAATATCCGGGGAGATCCTGTCCCCAAGCTTCGGCATAATCGGAGCCAGGAGCTGATTATACCAGTCGATTCCCTGCTGCAGCAGAATCTCGTGAAAGATTGGGGTCCCGTTTGTCCCGAGCAGGAGGCGAAATTCATCTGCGTGGTCATGCACATGTTGATACCATTTTGTATAGCGGCGATATGCCGCATTCCTGTCACTAAGCAGCATATGAGGCCGTCCTTCACTCTCCACCGCTGCGACCAATCCGCCGGCAACCTCTGCCATCACAGAGTTGAAAAAATCGTCCAGATCCATGTAATTGGCATAGAAGGTTGAACGATTGATCATAGCCCGCTCACATAGCTCTATTACAGTTATTTTATAGATGTTTTTCTCCTCCAGAAGAGAGAGAAGCGCATATTTCAAATAGTCCCTGCTGGACATCTTGCCGAAAAACTTCTGATACTCCACGCGTATTCCTTCTTTCTGTAAAGCCTCGTGTATGATTTGAAAACATTGTACTAAATTCTGTCGGCCTATTCAACTTTTCTGAGACATTTCTTCCCGTTCTGTCGAAAAAATTTTGCATATAACGACACAATCCGGTTTTCTGTCGGTTATCCGACGAGGCAGAAAAAGCTGATGGTTTTCAACGGTACTGCTTTTCGGTAAACTGTGAACAGCAGGTCTCAAATGAGACCGAGTCCAATAAATTAGTAAAGGAGCAGAACAACATGATCGATATCTACGGACTATATAAAAAAGTTCCCGGCGGTTCCCTGCTGATCCCCATGTTTCTCGTCGCGATCATCAACACCATATTTCCAAACCTGATCGCGTCTTTCGGCGGGATGACCACCGCCATGTTCAAGACGGGGACCATGACCTTCGCGGCCGCAATTCTGTTTTTCACCGGTGCGACCATTCAGATCAAGACCCTCGGAACCGTTCTCAAACGCTGTGGCGTTCTGACCGTCATGAAATTTGCCATTGCTTTTGTGTTCGGATTTCTTTTTGTTAAGCTCTTTGGCGCCAACGGATTCGCCGGGATCACTGCGGTTGCCTTCGTCACCTGCATCTGCAGCTGCAATCCCGGTGTGTTCATGGGCTTGGCTACCGACTACGGTGAGGCGGGTGATATGGGCAACTTCGCCATGATGAACATTGTTTCGATGCCTTGCTGGCCCATGCTGATTCTGGCAGCTGCCGCAGGACTGAAGTTCAACATCATGGACATCGTCACGGTCTTTGTACCCTTCCTGCTCGGTATGTTGCTCGGAAATCTTGATCCGAAGTTTGCAAAGATCGTCGGCCCTGCTACCGGAGCCCTGATTCCCCTGATGGGATGCTGCTTCGGCTCTTCTCTGAACCTCATTACCGCAGCAAAAGCAGGGCTCGCGGGTATTCTTCTCTCGATTCTATTCCTCGTCCTCAATGTTCCTCTTATGCTCTTTGCCGACCGCGTGATTACCAGGCGCCCGGGCTATGCCGCTGTGGCCTGGTGCAGCGTTGCAGGCATCGCCATGACCGTTCCCGCTATGGCCGGCAGTATTGAAGAATACGCTCCCACCATTGCAGCGTCAGGAGCACAGATCGGCCTTTGCATGATCATCACCTGCATTGTCAGCCCGTTTCTGACCAAATGGGTCGTGGATATGTGGGGCTCTCCAAAAGTGCCGGCAAAGAAGGATCGGACCGTCGTGAAAGCCGACTGAGCGCTGCTTTGAACACGGAACAACTGTACGATGCATCGGATCTTTCCAATGGGAATATCATAAAAATGATTTTGAAAGGAGCACAAACATGAAAGTCATCACTCTTGAAGAACATTTTGCCCCTGTTGCAGTTCCGGGCCTGAATCTGCCAAAGGGTCTGCCGCCTCTCGAAAAGGGCACCAATGTCGGCGCGGCATGGCTGGATGATCCCAGCACCGGCGCCGAAATCGGACCCAAGCGCATTGCCCATATGGACGAAGACGGCGTGACGGTCCAGGTCATCTCCACCCCCTTTGCGCAGGGGTTTGGGCCCGATGTGGCCCTAGATTACTGCCGGAAGATCAACGACTTCCTGGCGGAGAAGATTGCCGCATATCCCGACCGCATGAAGGGCTTTGCCGCGCTGCCTACTGCTGTTCCCGAAGCGTGCGCGGATGAACTGGAACGCTGTGTAAAGGAACTGGGCTTTGTTGGAACCCTGATCGGAAACCGTGTCAATGGCGGCTTCCTCAGTGAGCCGCAGTATGACCCGATTCTTGCAAAGGCCGAAGAACTGGATGTTCCCATCTTCCTTCATCCCGGAGAGCCGCCTCAGGCGATCGTCGATCTCTGCTACAGCAAGGGCCTGTCCGATACAGTTGTGTCCAGCTTCAAACGTTTCGGCTATGGCTGGCACGTCGATCCGGGTATTCATTTCCTGAATCTGATTCTTACAGGAGCGTTCGACCGCCATCCCAATCTGCAGATCATACTCGGCCACTGGGGCGAGTTGCTGCCATATTACATCGACCGCTTCGACGATACGCTGTCTGCGGAGTTTACGGGTACCAGACACAATCCGAGTTACTACCTCAAAAACAACCTCTATGTGACCTCCAGCGGGATCTGGACGCCGGAATGCCTGGAATTCTGTGTCAAACGCCTGGGCGTTGACAGAATTGTCTTCTCCATTGACTATCCCTTTGCAAACCCCAGGGGCAAAGAGAAAATTCTGGAGCACCCCATGCTCTCCATGGAAGAGCGCGAAATGATCGCTCACGGCAATGCTGAGCGACTGCTGAAAATCTGACAAGACGTTCCGCCCCGGTTTTGTC
>CADBRP010000315.1 GCA_902797095.1 uncultured Eubacteriales bacterium
AAAGGATCTGGCGTTCAGCAGTTCAAACACTGATCCATAGGTATCCCCGACCTTAACTACGTCATAGGAAATAGCAGTCGGAATTCCCAGCACCAGCGCCAGCCGCGCGACTTCCCGTTCATGCTGGATCTCATCAAGCGCCTCGGCGTTTTTGTAAACCTTGACAACAGTATCCCTGTCGAACCGGTACACTGTGCCGTTGGCCCCCTCTCCGATCACCTCGCATCCGTCCACGGAGACTTCGCGGTAGGCTTTCTCCACTGTCATCAGTTCCGTAAATCCGGTCATTTCCAGGATTTCATAGACCTCGGAACGGACTCCGGTCAGGCGAAGATCATCCTGATTTTTTCTCAGGCGCAGCAGCACCCTCAGGCCGGCGCTGGAGATATATTCTGTCTCCTGCATGTCGATCACCAGGGGCATGCCGGGATTCTCATCAACAAACTTTTTCGCTTCCGCTTCGACCTTGTCTGCGTTTCCGGAGTCTATGCGTCCGGAAAGGCTTATCGTCAAAGTCTGGTTGTCATTATTAACTCTGATCTCTTCCATTTCAGTCTTACTCGGATTTAGGAATATAACGTGCAATCTGAGCGGCTACGTTCGATATCGGCATCGTCTGCAGCCATATCTTCCCGGGGCCCTGAACCACCGTATTGAATAACCCTTCTCCGCTGAAAAGGATGTTTTTAGCGCCTTTGATCTTTTCAATCCTGAAGGATACTCCGCCTCCCATGATCGCCAGATGAGGACCATCCACTACTTTGACCTCGCCGGCGGCCAGTTCATACTTTTCCAGACCTCCGTCGATTTCCAGGAAGACCGTGCCCGGGCCTGTGAATTTCTGCATGATAAAACCCATGCCTCCGAACAGTCCGCCCCCGACCTTCTCATGAATGTGGACAGCAACATCAACACTCTCCTCGCAGGCGAGAAAAGCATCCTTCTGCGCGATCACGCTCTGCCCTGCTTCCAGCTTTATAGGAATGATAGATCCGGGGAACGAAGATGAGAAAACTATCTCGCCCTGGGGCTCGGAACATTCATAGCGGTTGAAAAAGATTTTCTCGCCGGCAAACGCTCTCCCCAGAGCCTTTCCAATCCCTCCGCCGCCTTCTGTGGACATGTTAAATCCTCTGTCCATCCAACTCATCGATCCGCCTTCGCACTTCATGGCCTCTCCCTTTTGCAGCATGCATTTTACCGCGGGAAAAGATCCGCCAATAATCTGGTATTCCATTTTTTCCTCCTTTTACCGTTAAAAACTCTTCCGCCGGGACACTGCTCTCAGACGCGGGAGAACTGTTACTCGATCGTGAGGATATCTACGAAGCCTGTTACCTCAAATATCTCCATGATACTTTCATTCACGCCGGTGAGCTTCATGCTTCCTTCCTGCTTGTTCATGATTTTCTGCGCGGAAAGCAGAACACGAAGGCCAGCTGAGGATATATACTCAAGATCGGAAAAATCCAGTACCAGAGCCTCTGTTCCTTCCAGCGACGCCTTCAGTTCTTCATCCAGAACCGGAGCAGTTGTGGTATCCAGCCGACCGCTGATTTTGATCGTAAGAGCGCTGCCTTCCTGCTTTTTCTCAAGATTCATTTTATCTTCTCCTTTCAATGATTCTGTTCCGCGGAACAGCCTGTCATCTTTGATTCATAACAATTCAGTTAATTATAGCACATAGGTTATATAAATAAACAGAAAAATGGGCTCACTGAATGTATACAACTGCGGTTTTTCTGAATGCCTGAATGATCCGCCCCACTCCGGAATACAGCAGTCCCGCCGAGTAGATCATGACCGCGACCTCTGTCTGCTTCAGGAAGACCAGGCACAGGCACGCGAGGGCCGTATTGACGATCCCGTAACTTAAATTAAGCTTCCAGGAAGGAGCCTGCTCCCTTTTGGACTCCAGCGCGCGCAAAATATCTATGATACCGGCGAATCCGTGCATTCCTGCCAGATAGAGAACTAGAAAAACCAGAGGAATATTCGTAATGCTCAGCGAAAAAAGGCCGATATCCATGAGAATGACCGAGCGGTACAGTACATTCCTGCCGCCAACCATATGCCTCGCCATGCTGCAGTAATATACGAACAGCCGCACCCCTCTCAGAATCAGTGAATAACTCAGGACCAGAAGTATCAGCTTATATGCGTGTTCCGCGGAATATGCCGTCAGTCCGGCAAACAGTATCATGATCAGTCCGGCAAACACGCCGCCGACACGTCTCATCTTTGTCATCTCTGCTCACCTCCGTCTTTGAACACATCATTTGCTGTATTCTTCGCCGCCTGCTCCGCCAGCTCCGCGAAATCTTTCATTCCGCGGAAACCTTTCTTTCTGAAATCCACGCTTACGCCGGCCAGCATGTTCCCCGAAGTGAATATCCGGTTTGTCACCATGCTTTTCTG
>CADBRP010000316.1 GCA_902797095.1 uncultured Eubacteriales bacterium
CTGGGTACAGACCCGGACGGCGTGGCTCCTTTCCTATAATTTCAGTGTTTCAGGCCTGTACCTCTACTTCGAATCCCACCGTCTCCGCCAATAACAAAAGGATGGGCTTGCCCCATTCTTTTGTTATTTGTAAAGAATGACGGGATTCGAACCCGAACGGGCCGCGCAGTAAAGCGAGAAGGTCCTGCGGACCTTCGAGCAGGCGCGGGGGCAAGCCGCCCGCGCAGGGCGGCGCAGGCCGGCGGACTGCCGGCACTGATCTGCGATATTTGAAAGCGGGATTTAATGCGAAGCCTCTTCCTTTTTATAGTTTTTTTGGTATAATTATCTAAATGGACAATTTTGGGTTAATGAGGATTCATGAGGTGATGGTCATGAAGAAATTCAGAAGGACAGGCGGAATACTGGCAGCCGCGCTGCTGATGCTGGTGCTTGCTTCTTCGGCTGCTTTTGCGGAAGATGAAGCTCCCAGCGGAGAGCCTGTCGAGATCAAAACCATAGATCAGCTGGACAGCATAAGGAACGCCCCGGATAAAAACTATATCCTGGCGGCGGACCTTGACTTGAGTGACGAGGTAAGCGAAGGCGGCGGCCATTGGAACGACGGGCAGGGGTGGACGCCCATCTGCCCGGATGAAGAAGGTTTTACCGGAACATTTGACGGGAATTCCCACACTATCAGCGGGGTATTCAGCGAAGGCAGCAATGGCTGCATCGGACTGTTTGGAAAGAACAGCGGAGTTATAAAAAACCTTGCCATCAAGGACTCTTCTTTTGCCGGCAGTGCAGAGAACATCGGCTCTGTCGCGGGGGTAAACGCGGGGACGATAGAAAACTGTTCCGCGGCCTGCGGGATCAAAGTTACGGAGCCGGTTAAAAACTCATCGGCCGGCGGCATAACGGGTACAAATTCCGGGGAAGTGCTTAACTGCAGCTTTGAGGGAAGCATATCCAAAACCGGAGGAAGCAGTAATAGGTCGGCCATCGGCGGAATCGTTGGTTCTGATAAAGGCAACGGCATCAGCAGCTGCAAAAACAGCGGGGAAATCAATGCGACCGGAGATTTTCAGATATTCGCCGGCGGAATAGCCGGCCTTTTCTCGGGGGACATGATCATTGACTGCGAAAATACCGGCGCGGTCTCAGTGAAGTCTGCGGAAAACGTCCAGGCAGGAGGAATCGCGGGGCGTGTCCTGATAAACGGATCCGTTGAGAAAGGAATATACAGCTGCAGAAACAAAGGTGCGGTAACCGCGGACAGCAGGTCCGGAACCGTCAATGCGGGAGGGATAGCAGGAAATTGCGGCTCAACAGGAGAAACGTTTCAGATTCAGGAATGCAGCAATGAAAGCAGGATCTATGCCGTCGGCGAAGGATCATATGTCGGAGGCATTGCGGGAATATCCAGAGATACTGTTATCGAGAAGTCGTTTAATCTCGGTGAGGTTCAGGGAACCATCAGAACTGTCAATAATGACTGTATGTGCGGAGGCGTGGTCGGAAGGCAGTACGGAGGCGCTGTGCGGTACAGCTATAATAAAGGAAATGTAAAGTCCATCAATTCAGGCTCGCGCTGCGCGGGCATAACGGGTTCCGGAATCGAAAATGAAATCCGCGAGTGTTACAATACCGGCACCATCAGCACAAGAGAAGAGGGGAACGGAAGCGCGGGCGGAATCTGCGTGAACAGCCACCGCATGATAAACTGCTACAACGCGGGTCTGATAAAGGGCAGTTCCATCTATACCTATTGCCATACCAGCGGCGTCTGCGCGGCCGCCAGCGACTATACTGCCTTTGCGTATAATGCCGGAAGGATGACAGGCGTGCAAAAGGCCGGCGTAACAACAGACTTAAATTCTGAGGATGAAGATGTTATAGAAGACGATACGCTGATCACCATCAGCTACGCGGCGCCGGCGGTATTAAAAAAAGAAAACGGGAAACTGAACAGCTGCGGGAAGGCGTTATCATACAGCGATATGTTATAGTCCTCCTCCTATGCCGGCTATGACTTTGATAATGTCTGGGAAATGGGAACCGGTCCGTATAAGTTCCCCGTTCTCAAAAATGTTGTAAATCCTGATGAGCAGAGCAGCATTGACCTTTGCGAATGCATCGGGATGCATCCCTTTGGAGCGTGGAAGACGGAAAGGACCGCGACAGCGGCGCAGACCGGACTGGAGAAAAGAACCTGCTATTTCTGCGGCCAGTCCCAGACCAGAACCGTCGCGCCGGCAGGCCGCCCGACGATCCGCAACACCATAGCCAACTCGGCGAAAAAGACCAGCGATGTCATCTGGGATAAGTCCGGGATCAGGGGCGCGACTGGTTATGAGCTGAACTGGAGAGCCCGGGGCGCGGGCCGCTGGGCCGTCAGAAACACGGGAAATACGGCGCGCGGAACGGTTTCCGGACTTACCATCGGAAACCTCTATGAAATCAGGGTAAGACCATACGCCGCGGACGCGTCCGGCGCGGCGGTGTACGGATCATGGTCTGATACGATATACCGCTATTTCCATACCACGGAAAAAATCAGGCTCGCGTCCGGGAGCAGGGGGACCTTCACGATGAAGTGGAAAAACAATCCGAAGGCGGCCGGCTATCAGGTCCTGTACACGACCAGTCCGAACGGAACCGGCGCCGCGGAGAATATCAAAAAAGCAGGAAAGGGAGCGACAGGCATAACTGTCAGCGATATCAAGGTGAACGGCAAAAAGCAGAAACTCAGGAGCGGAACGACATACTACGTCCAGGTCAGAGAGATCTGCGAAGCGGGCGGGAAGAATTACATCGGAAATATCTCGATTCCGCTCGCGGTAAAGGTCAGGTGACGGATCAGTCCGGGCCGGAGACCAGCGTTTGCAAAACCCTTTGTTATGGCAGCAAAGGGTTTTTTATTGCCGTAACTTTTGGTATAATCAATGTATATATGAATATTTAAACATCTCGAAAAACCACTGCCGGCGGCGGTTCAACATCCGGGGCGTCCGGGTCAGATGGCTGGAGACAGCAGGCTAAATGAAAACTATTTTCAGTATTTTTCATAGTGATATACGATCAATAGTTACGAATTTTTTCGTGCTCGTAATCATCCTGGCGATATGCGCGCTGCCCGCCCTGTACGCGTGGATCAACATTTACGCTGCGTGGGATCCGTATGTGAATACGGGCAATATCAAGATCGCGCTGGCATCCAGAGACAACGGTGTGGATCTTAAGAACGGCAATCATGTGAACCGGGCGGAGGAGGTCATCGAGGACGTAAAGGACAATGAGAACATCCGCTATGTCCCGGTGAAGAAAGCCGATGACGCCATCGAAGGCGTAAAGTCCGGGGAGTATTACGCCGCGATCGTTTTTGAGGACGGATTCTCCTATGATATGGAGAATCTCGAGGCGGCGATCGAGGACAGCGACCCGAAGATCACATTCTACCCCAACATCAAGAAAAACGGAATCGCGACGAAGATGACCAACAGCGCGGCCAATTCCCTTGTGAAAGACGTCAATGAGGAGTACCTGGAGAGGGTGCTCCGTCATTTCTTCGGAGACACGGAGGAGCTGGCCGGTACCCTGGAAGAGGGAAAAGAAGACGCGGTGGATGACGCTATAAAACAGCTGACGCAGACCCGCGAGGCGCTGCACGATTTCAATCAGTCCGTCGATATGTATCTGAAGAACAGCGGAAACGTAGCCGGCAAGCTCAAATCCGCGGAGGACAAGCTCGACTCCGGCAGGAGCAAAGGCAGGGCCGACATGAAGAAAGCGAAGGCGGCCTATGAGCAGGCTGAGGCGGACCTGAAGGCAGTTACCGATGAGATCAGTAAAAAGACCGACGAGCTGGGCAAAACGGTCGTCGCCCTGGAGGAGATCGCCGACGCCCTGAAGCAGCCCGTTGACGAGCAGGAACGGGAGAAGCTGGTTGAGAAGGCAGAGGAACTGAACGAGAAAAACCTGATCATACTGCAGGATCTGCGCGCGAGGATCCCGGATGACGGAAAGACAGCCGCGTCCACGCTGGCCGCCAGGACTCTGGATCTCATGATCAACACTAACGAAAGAATCGGGCAGGACCTGAAGGATCCCTCCCGGGTCGAAGATCTGATCGCGCAGATCAGAGATCTGAAAAAGATAAACGATGAGGAGCTGACTCCGGCTCTGGAGCTGGTGGTCTCTGATGTCAGATCTGCGCTCAAGCTGGTTCAGCCGCTGCTGTCCTCCGTAGACGACGCGCTGGATCAGATCAATCCGGTGCTTGACGCTGCCGGCAAAACCGTGACCAGCATGGACAAGTCCATGCTGCGGCTTAAGGCGACCCTCGGCCCCCTGGAGAAAAGGCTGGGGACGATCCTGGACAAAGTTGAGAAAGCGGACAAGGAAAACCGCGCGAATGTCCTGATCGATCTTCTCGGAGGGGATCCGGACCGGTACAGCAGGTTTTTCACCGCTCCCGTAGGAGCCAGCGTGGAGAAGTTCTATCCCGTCAAAACCTACGGTACGGCGATGACACCGTTTTTCACCATCATCGCTCTCTGGGTCGGAGGCGTCATGCTGACGACGATAATGAATACGAACGCGAACCGCAAAAAATTCCCGCATGCTACAGATACGCAGTGCTTTTTCGGCCGGTTCCTGATCTTTTTCCTGCTGGGCCAGCTGCAGGCGGCGGTCATCGTGGCGGGTGATATTTTCCTGCTTCACGTTGAACCGGTGCACCCGTGGCTGATGTGGCTTACAGCTGCCGCGGCCAGCACGGTATTCCTTTTGCTGATCTATTCCATGGTCCTGTCCTTCGGCAACATCGGAAGGGCGGCGGTCATCGTGATCATGATACTGCAGATCGCGGGATCCAGCGGAACATACCCGATCGAGATCCTTCCGCCGATCTACGGCAAGATCTACAGATTCTTCCCCTTCCCGTACGGGATCAACGCCATGAGGGAAGCAATCTGCGGACTCTATAAAACTGATTATCTGGTTTATCTGGGAGGGCTGCTCCTGTTCGCGGTGCTGGCGCTTGTCATCGGGCTGCTGATACGGAGGCCGTTCATGAATGTGGACCGTTATGTGAATGAAAAGCTGGAAGAAACGGAGGTGCTGTGAGATGACGGCAGGACCTGAAAACAATCGTTACGAACAGCTCTATTCCGACATGCACAAGTTCACATCACAGCTGCATGAACGGAATAAGAAAAGAATAAAGCACGGGCTCATAGGGATGGCGCTGCTGCCGGTCATACTCGGCATGGTCCGCTGGCTGACAGACAGCGACAAGGTGCTTTTCCTGATGATATGGATACTGTGCCTTTTTGCGCTGTCCGCATATCTGATCGGAGTGGAATATCTGGATCACTCCATCCGGAAAAAGCTGGATGAAATGACAGAGCGGGAGAGTGAATTCGGCGGCCTTCTGGAGCCGAGCCGCAGAGCGGAAAGGATCAGCGCGCGGGCCGAAGGGTTCGGCGGTCCCGTTGAAACCGGGAAGATCGAGGAGCCAGCCGGGCCAGACGGATTTGAGGAGCCAGCAGAGCCGGTCGGATTCGAGGAGCCCGCCGAATCGGTCGGATTCGAGGAGCCAGCAGAGCCGGTCGAAATCGGTGAATCCGGAGAGGAGGGCGGCAGATGAGAAACATTCTGAACATCATCGCCGGCGACCTCCGTCGGCTGTCCTCCAGCGTAGTATCCATCATAATCCTGATGGGGCTCTGCATCGTGCCGTGCCTTTTCGCCTGGTTCAACATCTTCTCCAACTGGGATCCCTTCCAGCCGCAGTTTACGAGCCGCATCCCGGTGGCAGTCGTCAACGAGGACGACGGCGCGGAAATGCTGGGGCTGAGCGTGAATGTGGGCGAAAAGGTCACCGACGCCATCGCGTCCAACGACATGATCAACTGGAAGATCATGAAGAACAGAAACAAAGCGGTCGAAGGAACGCGCGCGGGGAAATATTACGCGGCGATCATTATCCCGGACAGTTTCAGCTCTGAGATCATGAGCTTTACCAATGGAGATCCGGGCGAGCCGACGATGGAATATTACGAGAACGATAAAAGAAACGCTGTCGCTCCCAAGATCACGGGGCAGGTGAAGACTGCCCTGCAGGAGGAAGTGAACGCGGTCTTTGTGGGAACTATCGGCAAGGCCATCACTGAAGCGGGGAAGGCGGCGGATGAAGCGGGGCTGGACCCGGAGCAGGTCTTCGGCGATCTGGGCGAAGAGATGGAGGACCTCAGCAGGAAGCTGGAGGACACTATAGCGATGGTGGAAGCTGCCAGAGGGCTTTCAAACGCGGCAAACGAACTGGTCTACGCGACGGGCGGGCTGGTTTCCAGCTCGGAAAACACCCTGGACGCCGGAAGCGGGCTGCTGGACGCCGGCGAAGAGGCGCTGCCGGACGAGGC
>CADBRP010000317.1 GCA_902797095.1 uncultured Eubacteriales bacterium
CTTGACGGCGTGGAGGCTCTGGAACCGTTCTATGTGAACTATGTTCCGCAGGTCGTCACGGTAATCCTCACCGGCGCTTTTTCATTTGTCTATCTTTCGGGATATGACATCGAAGGCGCGGTCATACTGATCCTGGCAATGCTGCTGTGCGCTGTCGTCCCGTTCTTCACCGTTCCGCTGGTAGAGGGCAGCATCAACGATTACTGGACGGATTACTCCACGCTGACATCTCAATACATCGACGCGATACAGGGAATCACCACACTCAAAACGCTGAACGCGGAGAAAAAGATGGGCAGTGACCTTGAAAAGGACGCGACAGCCTTCTGGCACAGATCCATAAGGAACACAGGGATCTCTCTGAGAAGTTCGGCTCTGATCCTCGTTCTGACAGCAACCACATCCTCATTGACGGTTCTGATCGTCGCCCTGCGCGCCTACTCGGGCATCGTCCCGGTTGAGGCTGTATCCGCGTTTCTTTTCCTGACGGCGGAATGCGCGCGGCCGCTGTTTGATCTGGACCGGTTCTGGCACGCCTCGTTTCTGGGACTTTCCATGGCGAAGGGGCTCTTTTCGCTGCTCGACACCGATCCCGCCGTCACGGAACGGCCTGATCCTGTAACGGAACGGCCGGGCGGAATGCCGGAAATAGAATTCGATCATGTCACTTTCTCCTATACAGGCAATGAAGACGTCCTGCATGATGTTTCCTTCAGGATCCCTGCAGGCAGCAAGACCGCGATCGTCGGACGGTCCGGTTCCGGAAAGTCTACAATCGTGAATCTCCTGCTGCGGTTCTATGACCCCGGCAGCGGAAGCATCCGTCTGTCCGGGATCGATCTGAGGGATTACAGCTTCTCCTGCATGATGAGCGGCACGGCGGCCGTGTTCCAGGATTCGTTCCTGTTTTACGGGACCGTGACAGACAATATCCGCGCGGCAAGGCCGGACGCTTCTGATGAAGAGGTGCGCTCGGCTGCCGCGCTGGCCAACGCGGCAGAGTTTATCGAAAAGCTGCCGGAGGGATATGACACGCTGATCGGTGAAAGGGGCCTGACGGTATCGGGCGGGGAGAGACAGCGCATCTCCATCGCGAGGGCGATATTAAAGGACGCCCCGCTGCTGATCCTCGATGAGGCGACCGCGAGCGTGGACGCGGAGAGCGAGCGGCTGATCCAGGAGGCCATCGATGATCTGACGGTAAAACGTACGACGGTGATAGTTGCCCACCGGCTCTCAACGGTGCGCGACGCGGACAATATCATCGTTCTTGAAGACGGACGGGTCGCTGAGCAGGGAACTCATGACGAACTGATCAGAGCGGGCGGACTGTATTACAGCCTTGTAAAAGCACAGGAGGAGATCAGAAATGTCTGAGAGCATGCGGAGAAACATTCTGAATCTGTCCCGGACGATCTCGCTGTTTAAGGGCGAGATGATGCTGGCGCTGCTTTTTGCTTTTCTCAAGCAGGCTTCGATCATCGGCGCCGCCATGGTGACGTCATACGCCGCGGGCGAGGTGATCAAGGGCGGCACCCTGCAGAATCCGGCGGGGTATGTGGTGATCCTGTGCGTCTGCATCCTTCTCCGGGCCGCCGGGTATTACGGTGAAATGTATTTCGCCCATGATGTGGCGTTCCGGGTCATCCGGGGATTCCGGCTGAAAATATACAACAAACTGGGCGAGATCGCTCCCGCCTACACCATGCGGAAGCAGACGGGCCAGATCGCCCAGGCCTTCGTGGCTGACGTGGAAATACTGGAGCTGTTCCTGGCGCATACTTTCAGCAGCTTTCTGGTGGCGGTAATACTGACGGCGGTGATGGTTATAGTCCTGCTTTTCATCAATCCGCTGTTTTCCGTGATGGTGCTGATCGTGACCCTGCTTCTTGCGGCCGTTCCGTACAGGATGGGACGGAAAGCGGAAAAGCGGGGCCAGGCTGTAAGAGCGTCCCTGTCGGACGCCAATGTCACCATGGTGGAAAGCGTTCAGGGCCTCCGGGAGCTTACAATGCTCGGCGCGGCGGAACGCAGGCTGGGAAAGATCAACAGGCGGATGGAGGAAATGTACGGGGAGCAGTATGAGTACGGCAGGCTCAAAGGCAGGGAAGTCATGGCGACGCAGATCATCTGCGGACTGTTTACCGCGGCGGTGCTGGTGGCCGCGGCGATGCTGGTCGGGACGGGCCGTCTGGAGCTGGTCCTGTACCCCGTGACCGTCATGCTGTCAACCGTCATTCTGGGTCCGGTGCTGGAGTTCACCACTGTCGCGCAGGAACTGGGCATCGTATTCGCCGCCTCGAACCGGGTGCAGGATCTGCTCCGGGAGACGCCGGCTGTAAGTGATAAGGGAACGGCCGGGCACATTGAAGGAAGCACGGAGGTGGAATTCAGGGATGTCTGTTTCCGGTACAATGACGAATCCGATGAGGTCCTGCACGGCGTCAGCTTCACGGTCTCTCCGGGAGAAACGGTCGTGCTGGTCGGGCGTTCCGGCGCCGGAAAGAGTACCTGCGCGAACCTGCTTTTGCGCTACTGGGATCCGGACAGCGGCCAGATTCTCCTGAACGGCAGGGATATCAGGGAATACAGCATTTCCGCCCTGCGGGAAATGGTCAGCGCGGCGTCTCAGGAAACATATCTGTTCCATACCAGTGTCGCGGAAAACATCCGGATGGGGAAACCGGATTCGGGCATGGAGGAGATCATCAGCGCGGCCAGACGGGCGAACGCGGACGAGTTCGTAAGATCGCTTCCCCAGGGGTACGATACCGTTACCGGCGAGCGGGGCTTCCGTCTTTCCGGCGGGCAAAGGCAGCGGATCGCCATCGCCAGGACGCTTCTGCGTGATTCATCCGTGATCATCCTGGATGAATCCGTTTCAAATCTCGACGCTGAAAACGAGCTGTACATGCAGCGCATCCTGTCGGATCTTCTGCGGGACAAGACCGTGATCATGATCGCCCACCGGCTTTCCACTATACTGTCGGCGGACCGGATCGTCCTGATCGACGGCGGGCGTGTCGCCGCTACGGGGACCCACAGCGAGCTTCTGGAGACCTGCCCGGAATACGCCGAGCTGATCAGCCGGCAGCTTAAGAGCCCCTCCGCGAAATCCTGAAGCAAATTTCGATAATAATGTTCGGAAAGGGGCAGGTATTATTTAAATATGATCAGTACTTTGCCCATAGGTAAAAACATATAGATAATTTACTGGTGAAACAGGCAAAAAATATCGAAGCCCTGAAGCGGAAATGAGCTTCAGGGCTGATTTTTAGGATCAATTTCGATAATCCGGCAGGTCAGAACCCGGTTTTTATTTAAATTTGCTTCCCGGTTCTGTCCGCTTACTTCTTCCAGAGGCTGTGGAGATTGCAGTACGCGTAGACCGCTTCGACTTCTTCGCCGTCACACAGGCAGAAGCAGGCTTCCGGCTTGTCTTCCGGTGTCAGGATCTTTCTCTGGTTGCCCTTGCTGGTCTGCAGGGAGATCCATTCGATGTAGTGCTCCGGAATCATCGGATGCTCAACGGAGCCGACCTTGACGGAGACTACGCCGTCAGCGACGGTATACTCCGGAACATGCTTTTCGACAGCAGCGTCTGTTGTGCCGGGGATGATCTCAGCCATAGGTTCTCCGCAGCATACGACGGGGACTCCGGAATCTTTGACTTTTGCGATGATGTTGCCGCAGTGATTGCAGATGTAGAATTTCTGTTCCATGATGTTTCCTCCTGATAATAATTAATCGCAACTGAATCCTGGACTATATTATAATCGCTTAAAAGGACGTCCGCCACATAATTTTTACCGGCTGCCCCCGGTTTTCTTGAATCTGCAAAAGGCAGGTAGTATAATTCCGGCAGGGGAGGGCGCTTCGCCCGTCGGGACACATGGAAGAGAGAAAAAAAGAGATTCAGGACATCGGAAACAGAATAAAAGACAGCATCAGGGATGCGGTGTACGCGGATGAGGACCAGATGGTCCTGGAGGATATGAAGAAGCGTATGATCATTTCCCTGGTTTTTACTGTGCCGCTGATGATCGTTTCCGTTCTGACATACGCCCAGATGTGGGGCATCGTGATCGAGATCGCTCTGCTGATCCCGGTTGTCGTTGTGAATCTGCGCAGCATCAGAAGCGGCGTCAGCGCGGTGAAGGATCGGAGGCCTGAACGGAATCTGCTGGCTCTCATAGCGGCCGCCGCGGCTGTCGTGCTGATGCAGTTCGCGGGCGCGGGCCTGATTCTGAGCGCGGCTGCGGTCTGCCGGTATTTTGAGTGCTTTATCAACTGCAGGCTGGACGAGCACCTGAAGGATCTGATCATGGCGGAGATACAGGGCGAGGAATTCCAGCCGGGAGATGAGATCACCGTCGGAGCGGGAGAGAGGATCCCGGCGGACGGAGTGATCACCGGCGGGATAAGCACAGTGGATGAAGATCTGATTACAGGAGTCAGGACCGCTCCGGAAAAACGTGAAGGGGATTTTGCCTTTGCCGGAACGAAGGTCGTCACCGGCGAGATCAATGTGCGTGTAAAGCGGACCGGCAGGGACACTGTCATCCGCAGGATCATCGATCATATCACGGAAGCTGTCGCCACCAAGGCGCCCATTTCCAGGAAGGCGGAAAAGAGCGCCCGGACAATCGTCGGCATCGTGCTGGCGCTGGCCGTCATAACCGGTCTGGTGTGGGCAAGCTCCGGAGTAAAGCCGGTTGCGGCGGCTCTCGCTGCGATCTCGATTCTCGTGATCGCCAACCCCTACGCGATTTCCGTCGGAGTGCCCATGTCCGTGCTGGCCGCGACGGTGCGCGGCGCGGAGAACGGGATTCTGATCAGGTCCGCCGATATTCTGGAAAGCACCCGTGACATCAATACAGTCATCATGAACAAAACCGGAACGATCACCTTTGGAAATCCGCAGATCAGCGATGTGATGCAGTTTTCCGACGGCTTTACCCTGCGGCTGGCAGGCGCCCTTGAACGCGGCGCCCGGCATCCGGTGGGCAGGGCGATCTACCGCGCTGCCTGCGGAACCTATGAGGATATTCCCGCGGCGGAAAAGCTGGAGTATATTCCGGGGCGCGGCGTCCGCGGAAGAGTGGACGGAACGGACTATCTGGCGGGCAATACCGCGTTTATGTCGGAAAACGGGATCTCCCTGAACCAGCCGGAGCTGGAGCCGCTGATCCAGCAGGGGAAGAACATCATTTACTTCGCGAACAGCAGCCGGATCATCGGCGCCGTTGCGCTCCGTGATGTTCCGAAACCCTCCAGCATCAAGGCGATTACACGGATTGAGGGAATGGGGATAAATGTGGTCATGCTGACCGGCGACTCTTTCCCCACAGCTCAGGCGCTGAAGGAGGAGGTCGGGATCGATGACGTCTACGCCGAGATCCTTCCCGGGAAGAAAGGCGAGATCGTTGAGCAGCTCCGGGAGGAGAAGGACGTGCTTCTCGCCATGGTGGGAGACGGGGTCTATGACGCCGACGCCATCTCAAAGGCAGACCTGGGGATCGCCATCGGTACCGGCAGGGACATCAATATCGCCCCGGCGGATATCGTTTTGATCACCGATGACCTGATGGACGTGGTGAGGGCCGTGCGGCTGAGCCGCCTGGCGAACCGCAGCATCCGCCAGAGCATTTATTTCGGCATCATCTATAACATTCTCGCGATCATTTTCGCGGCGGTATTCCTGATTCCCATGGCGGGTCCTGTCCTGGGGCCGCCCATCGCCGCGTTCTGCATGTGCGCCAGCCAGTTCCTGGTGGTGCTCAA
>CADBRP010000318.1 GCA_902797095.1 uncultured Eubacteriales bacterium
GACAGAGGAGAGCGGAATGAAATCGAAAATCTGCCTTATACGTCACGGAATTACAGAAGGAAATGTCAGACGGCTGTACTACGGACAGACAGATGTCGCCCTGGCGGAAAAGGGGATTCAGGAACTGAAGCGGCTGTCTTCAGAGGGGATCTATCCGGACAGCCCCGCGGCCAGGTTTTACACGACAGGACTGAGCCGCACTACGCATACGCTGGAGCTGATATACGGAAACCGGCCCCATGAAGTCATCACGGATCTGCAGGAGCTCAATTTCGGCATGTTCGAGATGAAGCCCCATCAGCAGCTGATGCAGTACGGGAGCTACCGGGAGTGGACCTCGTCGAGGGACGAGAACCGCCGGCCCCCCGGGGGCGAGAGCATCCGGGAATTCGGGACCCGGGTCATGCGGGGGTTTACGACGGTGCGGCGAAGGCACAGCATACGGTCGCTGGAGCTGCGGCACCGGAAGGAGGACGCGCTGAGCATCGTCATCTGCCACGGAGGGCCGATCTCGCTGATCCTTGACAGGCTCTGGCCGGAGACGCACAGCGACAACATGTTCGCGTGGATCCCGGACCCGGGTCACGGATATATTCTGGAACTGACGGATGACGCCATTTCCGGATATGAGAGGTTCTGAAACCGTACAGACTTATCCCTATCAGATGGAAACTGTGCTATAATATCTACATAAACTCGCAGGGGAGGTAATCATGGAAAAAGAGAACAAGATGATCATCACAATCAGCCGTGAATTTGGAAGCGGCGGCAGACTGATCGGAAGAAGGCTCGCGGAAAAACTGAAGGTGCCCTATTATGACAAGGAGCTTCTGGACCGGATCGCGGAAGAGTCCGGCTTCAGCAGAGAAATGATAGAAGGCGCCGAAAAGCGGGCGAAGAACAGCTTCCTTTACAGCCTGGCATCCGCGATGGGAACCGGAGAATCCGGTCCGGAGAGCCTTTCCCTGAACGAAAGGTTTTTCCTGGCACAGTTTGACACCATCCGCAGAATGGCGGAGGAGGAAGGCTCCTGCGTAATCGTCGGCCGCTGCGCGGACTATATTCTGAGGGATCTCCCGCAGGCGACAAACGTGTTCGTCTACGCGGAGGAAGCAGACAAGATCCGCAGGGCAGTCGAAGAGTACGGCGTTCCCAGAGAGGAAGTCAAAAAGCTCATGAAGGACACCGACAAAGCCAGAGCAAACTATTATGCGTACCATACCGGACGCAAATGGGGAGAGCCGGTGAACTACCATCTTTCACTGGACAGCGGATATCTTGAAATCGAGGACGCTGTAGACATCATTATTGAGTACGCGAAAAGAAAGATCTACAGAAAACCGTCAGATCTTATGGATGGAGAAAACAAATGAGTGTGACAGAAAGCCCGCTTGACCTGAATGTAAGAGGCATGTATTTCAGCGGGACGGGAACAACGGAAACAATCGTGCTTGCGGTGGCGGAGGCGATCTCCCGCGAGGAGGGATTTCTCCGTGCGCCGGACATTAATTTCACTCCGCCCGCGGCGCGCGGGCAGGAGTACAGATTCGGACAGCAGGATCTCGTGATCTTCGGCGTCCCGGTCATCGCCGGCCGGGTGCCGAATGTGCTGCTTCCGTTTCTGAATACGCTGGAGGGCGGCGGCGCGCTGGCGGTCCCGGTGGTCCTTTACGGGAACCGGAACTTCGATGACGCGCTGATCGAGCTCCGCAACATCCTGGAGGAACGGGGATTCCACACGGTCGCCGGAGCGGCGTTCATCGGGGAACATTCCTTCTCCCGGATCCTGGCGGCAGGACGTCCGGATAAGGATGATATCGCAAAGGCAGAGGAGTTCGCAAAGGCAGCGGCCGGAAAGATCCGGGCTCTGGTGAAGAAAGCCGAAGAAAATGCGGAGACCGCGGCGAAGGCGGCCGGTTCCGGAGCTGCCGGAATCGAAGAGGAACTGAACGCGGCGCTTGCCGCGGCAGGCCCGGTAGCCGTGGACGGCGAGGACCCGATCCGCCCGTACTACATCCCCAGAGACCGTAAGGGAAACCACATCAACATCCTGAAAGTCAAGCCGAAGCTGGATGAGAGCAAATGCACGAAGTGCGGCATCTGCGTGGAAGCATGTCCCATGGGCTCCATCAAGCCGGAAGCGCCTGGCGTGGTGGACGGCATCTGCATCAAGTGCTGCGGATGCGAGAAGAAATGTCCGGAAGGCGCGCTGTATTTTGACGACCCGGGCTACCTCTATCACAAAGAGGAGCTGGAGCTGGGCTACCCGGACCGCAAGGAACCGAAGCTGTTTCTGTAAAGGCAGGGCGGACGAGGACCGTCCGGCTTTTGCATGAGCATATAAAAAATTACCCGCCGCCCATTCGCGGCGGAGAATGAGAGGAAAACCAATGGCGAAAGACAAAGGAAAGTATTACATTTCGACACCTATCTACTACCCGAGCGCCAACCTGCATATCGGGCACACTTACTGCACCGTCATGGCTGACGCCATGGCCAGGTTCAAGAGACTGCAGGGATACGACGTCATGTTCCTGACCGGAACGGACGAGCACGGGCAGAAGATCCAGAATCTGGCGATCGAGAAGGGCGTGAGTCCGCAGGAATATGTGGACGAGATCGTTGCCGGAATCAAGGATCTGTGGAAGACCATGGAGATCTCCTACGATGATTTCATCCGGACCACAGAGCCGCGGCACATCAAGAGAGTTCAGGCGCTCTTCATGAAGATGTACGAGAAGGGTGACATATATAAAGGAAACTATGAGGGATGGTACTGCACTCCCTGCGAATCCTTCTGGACACAGAACCAGCTGGTGGACGGAAAATACTGTCCTGACTGCGGCAGAGAGGTTACAAAGGCTTCCGAGGAAGCGTATTTCTTCAAGATCAGCAAGTATGCCGATGAGCTTCTGCGCATTTTCAGGGAGACACCGGAATTCCTGGAGCCGGAGAGCCGCCGCAATGAAATGATCGCCTTCATCGAGCAGGGCATGGAGGACCTTTGCATTTCCAGATCCTCCTTTGACTGGGGTATCCCGGTACCCATCGATGAGAAGCATGTCATCTACGTCTGGCTGGACGCGCTTTCGAACTATATCACAGCGCTCGGCTGGCCGGATGAGCCTGAAAAGTACGATAAATACTGGCCGGCGGATGTCCACCTGGTGGGCAAGGAGATCGTCAGATTCCACTCCATTATCTGGCCGGCAATGCTGATGAGCGCGGGTCTTCCGCTGCCGAAGCAGGTGCGCGGCCACGGCTGGCTGCTGCTGGGCGGCGAGAAGGTTTCCAAGTCCAAGGCTGCCAAGGGGCAGGACGTCATTGATCCGGTCATCCTGATCGAGCGTTACGGCATCGACGCGCTGAAGTATTTCCTGCTGCGCGAGTACACCTTCGGGCAGGACGGCATGTTCACCAACGAGGTAATGCTGAAGCGGCTGAACTACGATCTGGCCAATGACCTGGGCAATCTGGTGTCCAGAACGGTGTCCATGATCGAAAAATACAACGGCGGGTTCGTTCCCGAGCTGACGGAAGCGGGACGCTGCACAGGCGAAACGGATTTCGACGCGCAGCTTCGTGAAATCGCCGTTGGCGCGGCTTCCAAGGTTGAAGCCCAGATGGATGAGTTCAAATTCAACATGGCCCTGGAGGAGATCTGGATCCTCGTTCGCAGAGCCAACAAGTACATCGACGAGACCATGCCCTGGGCGCTGGCAAAGGATCCCGAGCAGAAGGCGCGTCTGGACAATGTGCTGCATAACCTGGCGGAGGCCATCCGGATCATTTCCGTGCTGATTCATCCGTTCATGCACACCACCTCTGACGCGATCCGCAAGCAGATGGGACTGTGGTACGCGGATGTCGCCTGGGAGGACGCGTTCACATTTGAGATGATGAACGGAGAGCAGGTGAAGAAGGGCGCAGCCATCTTCCCGAGACTGGATATCGAAAAGGAACTGGAAGAGCTTTACGCGCTGGGCGCCGCTGCTGCCGGAAGCGTGCATCTTAAGGGCAAGGCCGGCAAGGAGGCTGAAAAAGCCGCGGC
>CADBRP010000319.1 GCA_902797095.1 uncultured Eubacteriales bacterium
GATCAGCTTAGGATAACCAGGTTTTTTATACATCTTACAGCTCTCCCTCCAGATATCTGGCAGCGATCTCCGCCGCGTCCTGCACGCAGCCGTCGCAGCTTCTCAGCACCTTCTTAGTGTCCACGCCCTTGAGCTCTCTGCAGATCACGGATCCGTTCTTCTCCTCGAATTCACGGATCATTTTCTTGGCCGCGGCGTAGCTTGCCTTCTTTGAGGCGGGTTTCTCCGTATTGCCGTCAGATTCCTTCAGCCCCGCGACAGCTGTCATGGCAGATACCGCTCCGCAGGTCCCCATGCAGCCCATTCCGAAGCCGAAGCCTTCCATGATCCGGAAGATTTCCTTTTCGTCATATCCGAGCTCCTCACAGAACGCGCAGGCTACTGACTGCGCGCAGTTATAACCCTTGTGGTGCAGCGCTACTGCCTTCTCCGCATGTTTCTCCATTTCATGCTCCTTTCTTCGTTCCGTATTTATCTGCCAGGATTCTTCCCACATGCACGCCGCTGGCGGATGCCTGCGACAGCGAATGGGTCACGCCGGATCCGTCGCCCAGAGCGTACATCCCCGGGATCTTCGTCTGCAGATGTTCGTCCACTTCAACCTTTGAATTATAGAACTTGACCTCCACTCCGTAGAGCAGCGTGTCCTCGTTGGCTGTACCGGGAGCGATCTTGTCCAGCGCGTAGATCATTTCGATGATGTTGTCCAGCTGGCGCTTGGGGATGACCAGCGAAAGATCTCCCGGCGTCGCCTGCAGGGTCGGCCGCGTAAAGCATTTCGCCATCCGGCGCTCGCTGGATCTCCTGCCTTTGACCAGATCGCCGAAACGCTGCAGCAGGACGCCTCCTCCCAGCATGTTAGATAATCTGGCGATGGACTCGCCGTATTCATTGCTGTCCTTGAACGGCTCCGTGAAATTGTTGGAGACCAGCAGCGCGAAGTTGGTGTTCTCCGTCAGCAGCGACGGATCCGCGTAGCTGTGGCCGTTTACGGTCACGATGCCGTTGGTGTTTTCCGAAACGACCTCCCCGTAGGGATTCATGCAGAAGGTCCGCACCATGTCGTTGTATTTGTCTGTCTTGTAGACGATCTTGCTCTCGTAGACGTCATCGGTGATATGCTTGAAGACCTCAGCCGGAAGTTCCACCCTGACGCCGATATCGACCCTGGTCTTTTTCTGCTCGATCCCCATCTTGTCGCAGATGCCTGAGATCCATTTCGACCCCGATCTTCCGGTCGCCATCACCAGATCCCTGCAGCGGAAGGATTCGCCTTTGTCCGTGACCACTGTGAACCTTCCGTCCTCTTCCCGCTCGACATCGGCGATGTTCGTATGGAACTTCATCTCGATCTTTTCCGAGGAATACTCGAACATCCTGCCCAGGATCCTGACGTTCCGGTCGGTTCCAAGATGGCGTACCTTCGCTTCCAGCAGGTGCAGGTCATTTTTGAGGCAGATGGTCTTCAGGTCCGATGAGCCTGTGGAATACAGCTTCGCGTCCGCGCCGCCCATGCCGCAGAGGACCTCGTCCACGTATTCCATCAGCTCCATGGCCTTCTCCCTGCCGACATAATTGTGCAGGTCTCCGCCGAACTGCGTCGTAATATTGTACTTGCCGTCGGACAGCGTTCCCGCGCCGCCGTATCCGTTCATGATGTGGCACGGATTGCATTTGACGCAGGTCTTCGTCACGCCGCGCTTGATCGGGCAGACCCGCTCCTCAAGCCTGCCGCCCTTATCCAGGATCAGCACGCTGGCATCGATGTCCAGCTTTGCCAGCTCGTAGGCGATGAAGACGCCCGCCGCTCCCGCTCCGACGACGATGATATCGTAATCTTTCATTTTTTTACTCTTCTCCTTGTTCCCCTTCTTCAGCGAGTTCCTGAAGCACCTCGGCGATCAGCACCCGCTCGTCCATATCATGCTTTACTCCGCGGATCTCCTGATACGTCTCGTGCCCTTTTCCCGCGCAGATGATAATGTCGCCGGGTTCCCCGTGCTCGATGGCGTATCTGATGGCTTCCTTGCGGTCGATGATCTCCACGTATTTTCCGTCGGTCCTGCTGATGCCTGTCCTGATGTCATCGATGATGGCCTGGGGATCCTCGTTCCTCGGATTATCTGAGGTAATGATGGTCAGATCCGCCAGCCGTCCGGATGTTTCCCCCATTTCGAACCGCCGCTCTCTGGAGCGGTTGCCCCCGCATCCGAACAGGGATACCAGCCGGTGAGGATTGTATTCCCGCAGTGTGGTCAGCAGCGATTCCAGAGCCATGGCGTTGTGGGCGTAATCGATCATCAGCGTGAAATCATCGCTGACCTTCACAAGCTCGACCCTGCCTTTGACCCTGATGTCCGCGAGCGCCGCAATGATATCCTCCGGCGCCACATCGAAATGCCTGCAGATGGCGATGGCGGTCAGGGAATTGTACACGCTGAACTTGCCCGGGATATCCACCTCAACCGGGAAATCCATGAGGCCGCGCACGTGGTAGGAAATCCCCAGCGTGCCCTGCCCGCGGATCAGCTTCAGATCCTCCGCCCTGAGGTCAGCCTCCTCCGACAGCCCGAATGTCTCCAGCTCGCAGGTATGCCCCTCGATGATCTGATCGAAGTGGCGGTCATCCCTGTTGACGATGCCCACCCGGCACTGCTTCAGGAGCATCTTCTTGCATTCCAGATAGTGCTCAAAATCCCGGTGCTCATTCGGTCCGATATGATCTCTCTCAATGTTGGTAAAGATGCCGTAGTCAAAGGTGAACCCCGCCGTCCTGTGCAGCATAAAGCCCTGAGATGAGGCCTCCATCACTACGCAGTCGCATCCCGCGTCAACCATTTCCCGGAAATATTTCTGGATCGTATAGGACTCCGGCGTGGTGTTCGCCGCCGCGTAGCGCTTATCGCCGACGATCGCTTCGATGGTCCCGATGAGGCCCGCCTTGTGCCCGGTGCGCTCCAGAATGGACTTCACCATGTATGTGGTGGTCGTCTTTCCCTTTGTCCCGGTGATGCCGATGGTCGTGAGCTCTCTCGCCGGATGTCCGAACCAGGCCGCGGAAATGCAGGCCAGCGCGTACCGGCTGTTCTCTGTGCGGACCACCGCCGTTTCCGCGGGGATCTCATCAAGGTCGATATCGCTGTCGATGACAAGAGCCGCCGCCCCTGCCTTTGCAGCGCCCGCCGCGAAGGTGTGCCCGTCAAACGCCGCGCCCCGGATGCACACAAAAACGCATCCCTCCGCGACCTTGCGGGAATCCATTACGACTTCACTGATTTCAATATTTTCCGGTGCTGAAGGCTGACGGATCATCTCGTGATCCAGACCCTCCAGAAGCTGCTTCAGATTCATATATATTCTCCATTGTTTTCTGTTATCGCAATTATAATATGATACTATAATCCGCGGGCATTTTCAATGCATCTATTGTTTTAGCTATGTGTTGGATATCACTTCCAGATATAGTATAATAATGGCGACCAAAGGCAGGAGAACACAATCTCTCCTGACCGGAAACCAAAACCCGGCAGTACTGACGAAAGGATGGTAATAGATATGGCAGATATGTTTGATGTACGCGGTTCGATCGTCGCTCTGATCACGCCGTTTAACGAGGACGGGAGCATCAACCTCGATAAGCTGGAGGAGCTTCTGGAGTTCCACATCGAAAACAAAACCGACGGTATCCTGATTCTGGGCACGACCAGCGAATCCCCGACCTTCACCTGGGAAGAGGA
>CADBRP010000320.1 GCA_902797095.1 uncultured Eubacteriales bacterium
AGATATCGAATCCATCCAGTCCGGTGATGAATACGGAAACAATATCGTGGATCTGTACGATCCGATGAAATATATCGGCGCGGAAGGAACCAATGACCCGACCTGGACAAGAATCCTGATGGGCGCGTCAGAAGGCGATATTTCCTTGATGAACTCGTTGAACATGCAGATCGCATGGCTGAATGCCGGAACCGACGCCGAGATCGAATGGCAGTGGGACGGCGGTCATGTTCCGTCGGAGATCCTCGGAGATTCCCTGCCTTTGTATGTGGATATGATGTACGGAAAGTATGTCGAGGGGGCGGTCGACGTGGAAAAGGCAGCTGCTTCCGCTCAGACGGAAAATGGCGATGCCGGCGAAGCGACGGGCGCTGACGTTTCCGATTGGGTAAGCTATAATGACGGGGAAGTCAGCTTCTCGCTTGCCGACGCAGCTTCTTACAGGACGGCAGGCGCCGCGAAATCCATCCCGGGTTTTGATGTTATGGACTATGGGCAGGAAGACTTTGTCTTCGGCAGTTCCTCAGCGGACGCCAGACATTGGGACAAGTACGTTCTTAAAGTAATGGAAGAGAACAGCGAAACACTGGCAGAACTGTTTAACACGAAACGCTGAAGCAAATTTAAATAAAAAGTATCCTCAGGGCATGAAAAATATGCAAATTCTGGCTGGAGCACCTTCTTGAAGAAATCTGGTTAGATATTTTTGGCAGAATATCAGGCGTTTTTATCTAAATTAGTTTTGCCTAACTCCTCATTTAGGGGTGCGGGAGCAGATATTTAGATAAAAAGACTGTCCGGACTAAAGAAAATATTTAAATTTGCTTCCTGTTTTTGAAGCCAACCGATCATTCTTCATCGGGCATTTCCGGCTTCAGCGTCAGGCCGCCGACAAGCTTTGCCGCCGCCTTCTTGCTTTCGCCATACTTCAGGAACGCGAATCCGGCGGAGCAGAAGACGATCGCTCCGATGAAGTTTACAAGCAGGTCCTTCATCGTATCCAGGATTCCGATGTCCAGATATCCTCCGTCTATTGTGATATCTCCCGAGCCGGAATGAATTACAGTGCCGGTTATATCTTCAACCCTTATGACCTCCTGACTGTTTGTCGGGTCAAGAGTTACGGACTGGAAGTGATCAACGATGAAATCTTTCTGCATATCCTGATGCAGGAACAGATCGGCGCCGCATTCGAAGAACTCCCAGAGCACGCCGATGGTCATTGAGAAGCAGAACGCGACCATGGTCAGATAGAGAGGGGACAGGTTGATGTTTTTGCTCGCTCTGTTCAGAATGTCAACCGTGGAGAAACCGACGGCAGCGAACAGAAATCCGTTCAGCGTGTGCAGCATGGTATCCCAGATCGGGAAATGCGTATAGAAATGCCCCAGCTCGCCGAGTATTTCCGCCGCGAAGATAAAGCAGTACATGATTCCTTCAAGCAACGGCGGAATCTTGATCTTAAGAGTCTCTTCCAGAAGACTCGGTATAAAGAACAGCGCCAGAACCAGGAGACATGTGACAGTTGCCTCATAATTGCCGAGTCTGATAGTTCTGATCATGATCAGAACGACCAGCAGCCTGAGGATTGAATACAGGATAAACACTCCCTTCTGGTCTTTGACGTGTTTGCCCAGGTCTCTTATGTATTGATTTGGTGTTCTCATATAAACGCCCTCCTGTGATTGTCCGCCGGCAGGCTTTTCAACGCGATAAAAATATTATAACCATGAGTGGATTATAAGACAATATCCTGTTTTTTATTATGCTTCTACGGCTCAAGGATCCGGAATGTATTCCTGTCGTAATCGATCAGCCCGTCCTTGCGCATTGCGGCGAGTTCTCTGGTCAGAGCGCTGCGGTTGGCGCCGATATAACTGGCCAGTTCCATGCGTCCCAGCGGGAGCGTGATGTAAAGGCTGTTCTGCTTTTGGGCCTGCAAAGACAGGTAGGCCAGAATCTTTTCGCGGAGCGTCGGTTTGGATGAGATCTCGATCCGCTCCATCAGACGGACGCTTCGCTGCCCCAGAAGGTCGAACATATTCCTGCTCAGCTGCTCATGAAAAGAGCACTGGCTGGGACAGCAGTGGATGATGTTCCAGGCGGCGACAAAGAGGATCGATGTTTCCGCCGCCGCGATGAA
>CADBRP010000321.1 GCA_902797095.1 uncultured Eubacteriales bacterium
GCCGTTCAGGGACCGAAGTCTATGGACGTCATGAAGAAAATCGCCCGTGAAGGAGATATTCCGGAGAAGTATTATCATGTAAAGGCAGCGGCCGAAGCGGCAGGCGTTCCGTGCATGATCTCAACGACCGGATATACAGGCGAAACTGGAGTGGAAATATATCTTCCGGCCGCAAGAGCTGAAAAGGTATGGGACGCTCTTCTGAAGGAAGGCGAGGAATTCGGACTGATCCCGTGCGGTCTCGGAGCCAGAGACACACTGCGTATGGAAGCGGGCATGCCTCTTTACGGCCATGAAATGAACGATGATATTTCTCCTCTGGAAGCAGGCCTGGGATTCGCGGTAAAGATGAAAAAGGATGATTTCATCGGAAAGAAAGCGATGGAGGAAGCCGGAGATCCGAAGATCGTAAGGGTCGGACTCGTCGTTACAGGACGCGGCATCGTGCGTGAAGAGCAGGAAGTATTCGCTGCTGACGGCGAAACCCAGATTGGCATGACCACATCCGGCACCAAGTGTCCCGCGATGGAGAAGCCGGTCGCTATGGCCAGAGTTCCGAAGGAATACTCGGAGATCGGAACGAAGCTGATCGTAAACGTCCGCGGCCGCAAGGTCGAAACAGAGGTTACGAAGCTTCCGTTCTACAGCAGAGCATAAAGGCGCGTTACCTGCCTTTGCTATAAACCGTTTCTAATTTAATCATTTCTAAATAATAAAGGAGAATCAAGATGGAATTCAGAACAGATCTTTCCTACACCAAGTCTCATGAATGGGTAAAGCTTGAAGGGGATGTCGCAACAGTCGGAATCACGGACTACGCGCAGGACGCGCTCGGTGATCTGGTCTTTGTAAATCTCCCGGAAGAAGGCGATGAAGTTACTGCGGGACAGGTATTCGCAGATGTTGAATCCGTAAAGGCGGTTTCCGATATCTATTCACCGGTCAGCGGCGTTATCTCTGAGATCAACGAGGAACTGCTGGACGCTCCGGAAAAAATCAACGAATCCGCTTTTGACGCGTGGTTCATCAAGGTTGAAAACATCTCCGAAGAAGAAGAATTTATGACTGCAGAAGAGTATCAGGCTTTTGTTGAAAGTGAAGCCGAATAAAGAAAGGCAGAAATCATGGGCACATTTGTACCGAATACAAAAGAGCAGCAGCAGGAAATGCTGCGGGAGATCGGTCTGAACAAGATCGACGACCTGTTTGCTGATGTTCCCGGGCAGGTGAAGCTGAACGGACCGCTGGATCTTCCGGCGGGAATGTCCGAGATGGAGGTACTGCGGAGCATGGCGGAGATCGCCGCCAAAAACCGCGTATTCCGTTCCGTCTTCCGGGGCGCGGGCGCATACAGGCATTATGTTCCGGCAACCGTTGACAACGTTCTTGCCAACGAGACCCTTCAGACAGCATATACGCCGTATCAGGCTGAGATCAGCCAGGGCGTGCTTCAGTCCATCTTCGAGTATCAGACTATGATCTGCGAACTCACAGGCATGGACGTATCCAACGCTTCTGTCTATGACGGCGGCACAGCCGCGGCGGAAGGCGTTGCCATGTGCAGAGACAGAAAGAAGAACAGGGCGCTGGTTTCCGCGTGCATCCAGCCGGGCGTTATGGATACCATCAAGACCTACTGCTTCGGAAACGGGATGCAGCTGGATATCATTCCCGAAAAAGACGGAGTGACTGATCTGGACGCCCTGCGTGAAATGATCAACGCTGAAACCGCCTGCGTCTATATCCAGCATCCGAACTATTACGGAAATCTGGAGCAGGCCGCTGAGATCGCGGAGATCACACATGAAGCCAAGGCGAAATATATCATGGGCGTGAACCCGATGTCCCTCGGCGTACTGAAGACGCCGGCGGAGTACGGCGCGGATGTAGCGGTAGGAGACGGACAGCCTCTGGGACTTTCCATCGCTTTCGGCGGTCCCTATATCGGGTTTATGGCCAGCACGGACGCGATGAAGCGCAAGCTTCCGGGAAGAATCGTCGGACAGACGGTCGA
>CADBRP010000322.1 GCA_902797095.1 uncultured Eubacteriales bacterium
GAATTCCGCTATGACTGCAGTCATGAGCAGCAGCGGGGGATTCATTTTGCGAAGGAAGAGAAGAAAAAGCGCTATGAGCTTCTGCGGGAGCGGCTGATGGAGTATTGCCGCCGGCTGGAACCGTCCTGATCACTTTGGCTGAGGTCCGAAAGGACATTCTCAAAAAACGATCAGGAATCCGACCGGATGACATTCACCAGCGGCTGAAGCTTAATATACGACTTTCATGAGCGTCAGTCCGCTGGCGGGAGCGGTATGGCAGGCAGCCCCTTTCGTCTGTGCTTCGAGCGCGGCCGCGGGGGCCTCTTCCGGAAATCTTCCGGCTCCGACTTCCACCAGTTCTCCGGTCAGCAGGCGGACCATATGGTTCAGGAACCCGTCTCCGTAGTAATCCAGAAAGATCGTATCCTGATCCGGCCGGCTGATCCGGATATCAGTGATCGTGCGGACGGCGCTCTTTTTCATTTTGAGTCCGCAGTAACTGGTAAAGTCATGCGTTCCGATCAGTGCGCGGGAAGCGCGGTACATTTTTTCAATGTCCAGGGGACTGCCGTACTGCCAGAGAAAACGCCGGTTCATGACATCCGAAACAGGGGATGTGCGGATCCTGTAGCGGTACCATTTGGAGGAAGCAAGATAGCGGGCGTGAAAACGTTCGGAGGCGCGCACCATCTGGGGAACGGCGATGTCTTCGGGAAGATAATGATTCAGGGCTGAAAAGAGAGCCGCGTCCTCGGCGGAAGTTTTCAGCGATCTGAGGGAGGCCTCTTCCTGGGCGGCAAATGCTTCCAGTTTATCTTCGGGAACCCAGAAATTTGCAGTCTGCCCCAGAGCATGGACGCCTGCGTCCGTTCGTCCCGCGCCCCATACTTCAATTGGCGTGTCGAGACAGCGGCTCAGAAGGGTTTCCAGCTTGCCCTGAATGGTATTCTCCGTACCGGGCTGTTTCTGCCAGCCTTTGTAGCGGGTACCTTCATACTGGACGGTGATTTTATAATTAATCTGGTGCATGGATTTCTCTCCGCTTGATGGTTAATGAGATTGTCCGGACCTGAATAAGGCAGCAGTCCGGCTTCCCTGATACCTTATCGGATTTTCTGTGTTTTTTCAAGACTCCGGAAGCGGAGAAATGTCCGGATCTTTTTGGTTCTCTGATACAGGCTGCAGGATATGGATACGATACAGATTGAAAAACGAAGGATCCGGCGGATTGTCGCTGAAAGAAAAGAAGGATATTCCTGGGAGCAGTTTGCATCGATGAGCAGGATCATCGTGGAGCGGCTTCTGCTCCTGCCGGAGTGCAGAAAGGCGGAAACGGTTTTTGCCTATATGCCGCTGCCGGGGGAAGTGCAGCTGCAGGATTTTCTGATCCGCTGCCGGGCAGAAGGGAAAAGGACCGCGGTTCCGAAGGTAGTGAAAGGGAGCCGGGAAATGCATTTTTATCAGATTGATTCCGCGGACTGCCTCAGGGAAGGAGCCATGCATATCCTGGAACCGGATCCGGAGCGCTGCCGCTGCGTGGACAGTGAAGAGGATGCTCTTATGATTCTACCGGGCCTTGCGTTTGATTCTTCCGGCGGGAGAATCGGCTACGGGGGCGGCTATTATGACCGGTATCTGCAGAAACATCCGCGGCATCCGCTCGCGGCCGCCGCGTTTCATTTTCAGCTGTTTGACATAGTACCTGTGGAGGAAACGGATTTCCCGGTTCCGCGGCTTGTGACAGACATATGACCCGCAGCCGGAACTGACTTCAGGAAAGTTTTTTGCGGTATTAAAATGTGCAAATAAAGCATATATAGTTGTTATAGCAAATAGTTATAATGCTCCAGGCATTCATCCATGAAGGGGGAAGTGATATGAGTGAAAGAGAAACTGCTGTAATCAAAAGTAACGTACTGACCGTTTCGAGCATTGCGGAAGGCGCCATGCTGACAAGTATCCGTGCAGGACAGACGGAATTTCTCTGGCAGGGAGATCCGGAATTCTGGTCCGGGCAGTCACCGGTCTGTTTCCCGATCTGCGGAAGCCTGCGTTCAGATACTGCAAAGTGCGGGGCGGGCGAGGTGAAAAACATCAAGAGACACGGATTTGCAAGATTTGAAACATTTGAAGCCGCTGCCCGGGATGAACAGTCCGTGACTTATGTTCTGAATTCTTCTCCCGCGACAAAGGAGATCTATCCCTATGATTTCCGGTTTACTCTTTCTTACAGGGTGGAAGAGAACCGGCTTACCTTCAGCTATAAAGTAAAAAATACGGGCGATGTTCCCATGCCTTTCTTTATCGGCGGACACCCGGCTTTTAACTGCCCGCTTTTTGAAGGGGAGTCCTATGAGGATTATGTGGTTTGTTTCGAGCAGAAAGAAAGCGCGAATCTGATGTATCCGCTGGAATCTGAACCGACCCTGCTGGACGAGGTGAACCGGCGTGTGATTCTGGATGATGACAGGGTCCTCAGACTTGATCACAGTCTTTTCCTTCATGATGGACTGGTGTTTGATCAGCTGAAGTCCAGGAGTCTGACTTATGTCAACCCGAAGACAGGGAGAGGACTGAAGCTTGATTTTGCTGATTTCTCAAATCTGGTGATCTGGTCAACGGTGAAGCCGGCTCCCTTCGTGGCGCTGGAACCCTGGAACGGATTCTCAACCAAGAGCAGCGAAGATGATATTCTGGAGCATAAAGTGAACGTCCAGACCGCGCAGCCGGGAGAGGAGAAAGCCTATTCCTTCACTGTGACTGTTCTGTAATACAGGAAATCGCTGCGGTGTTTCCCTGGAACAAATAAGCCCTGGCAGCTTTCTGTGCCAGGGCTTATATAAAATGGTCAGATGATTGTCGTCCTGCTGAAACGCCCGCAGGCCTGACCGCACTGTCAGAATTGTGCGTGCAGCAAGTAAAGCCTTCTTCCGGAGTTTATCAGCGATGCCATGAGAATGATATACGCAGCGCCGTGTATTTTTACAGCTCATCAGCGATATTGCCGAGGACCGTCACGATCCGGCTGAGCCGGCTGAAATTGTACGGTACATTCGACAGAACGACGACCAGATAAGGATGTTTCCCGTAGATAATTCCGGCGTCGTTGGTCGCATTGCGGTATTGTCCGCTGTAAAAGCTGTTGCCTGCGATCCAGCCGGCTTTGGTCTGGGTTCTGTGTTTTTTCCCGAGAACGCTGTGAATGACAGACAGATTGGGACTTGTATAGAGGCTTCCGACAGACTTTCCGAAAGAACTGCTGTTGAAGAAGATATAATTCTGCAGCCAGAGTTTCGCGAGTTCGCTGGCGCTGACGTTCGTATAGGGATGGTTCGCAAGGCTGGTGCGGACGCCCGCCTTTTTGCACCACTGCTTCATGCAGTTTTTTCCGTACCGGTTGACCAGACTCATGTAATCTTCGTTGCTGGACCAGCGGATCGTGGCTGTCACATTTCCGTTCGATGCGCTGATGGCGGACGGCTGGGCGGAAGCAAGGCTTGCGACAAAGGGTCCTTTCATGGTGCTGGCTGAGTAGAACAGCTGCCCGGCATTGTAAGACAGGCCTTTTCCGTTCTTCAGGTCAAGCAGGACGATGCCTGTACCCGAAGGGGAGATGGATTTGATGGCCGACTTGAGCGACTTGAGATTTTCCTCGCTGATGTTCGCGCCGCCCAGGGCTGTGATTTTTTTGTTATTGGGCATTTCTTTCAGTGCAGCGGCTGCCTTGTCGATGGATTCCTGTTTTACGGAAGAAGCGGCCTGGACAGCGGTAAGGGCCGGGCCGTTCAGAAGCAGGGCCATCAGACAGGCCAGAAGCAGTGTCAGTCTTTTCATTTTACCTGGAATACCTCCTGAGTTTATTATCTGAAGTATTGTATCACAAAACAGGAGAAAGCAAAGATGTTTTTCAGTCTGTGTGAAAAGGCCGCGCGGACAGGTTTTACAGAGGTTTATTCAATGAACAGAAGAATGTCAGGCAGAAAATACAGAGTTTTTTTCGTGCAGGAACGGATCCGGAGGATGACGGCTGTCCTGGCTTTCTTTTTTCTTCTCCTGGTACTTCCGTGTGGGACGCCGGCTTGCGGCGCTGCTGTGAAAGAGATCAATACTGAAAGATTCGCTGCGGAAAGAACAGCTGCGGAAGATACAGCCGAAGAAGAACCCGCCGGCGGCGATACTGGAAAAAATGAGGGTATCTGCGTTTTTGTCATGACAGATCCGCATTATCTGTCCCCGGAACTGACGGACGGCGGAGCCAGTTTTCAGAAAACCGTACAAAACGGGGACAGCAAGCTTCCCCAGTATTCTGACCTCTATATGAAGACTTTTACAGAGATGGTACTGAATGCGGAGCCGGATCTGGTGGTTCTGAGCGGCGATCTGACTTATAACGGTGAAAGACTCAGCCATGAAGGAATTAGGGCCTACTGCAGGCAGATCGAAGAAGCAGGCATTCCTGTAATCGTGATTCCCGGCAATCATGATATCAGCAATGCGAATGCGGTGCGCTTTTCCGGCAGCAGCTTTGAACGGGTGGAGAATACGGACGGTGACCAGTTCCGTGAAATCTGGCAGGAGTATGGATATGAGGAGGCGTCCTCGCTGGATTCTGCTTCGGGAAGCTATCTCTTTGAGTTTTCACCTGACTTCTGGTTTCTGTGTCTGGATGTAAACAGCTTCTCAAATAATTCGGTTCCGGGAAGCAGCTTTTCCTGGATCCAGCAGCAGATGGCCAGGGCGGAGCGGGCCGGAGCGCATGTAATCCTTGTGTCGCACCAGAATCTTCTGCGGCACAATTCCGTTTTCTTTTACGGCTATCAGATTTATAATGCGGATCTTCTGATCGAACTCTTCAATGAATATGAGATTCTCTGCTGTCTGTCAGGCCACACACATCTGGAGTCGGTCCGCCGGGAGGGGAATATCCTGGAAATTGTTACCAGCGCGCTTGCCGTCGCTCCCAGCCAGTATGGAATTCTGACCCTGGCAGACGGGAGAATGCTATATCATACAGAGAGACTGGAACTGCCGGAAGAAGTACGAAAGGAGGCAGCCACTTTTGCGGAGGCAAGAAGCAGGGAGATTGCCAGAGCCAGCATGGATGAAGCGTCGCTGACGGACCAAGAAATCAGCCTCATGACAGAAACATTTCTCGGCATCAATTCGGCATACGCAATGGGGGAAGCTCTGGATCCTGACAAATACAGGGACGGAATCCGATTATGGCAGGAACAGCCGGTCAGCAATGTCAGTCTTTATCTGCTCAGTCTGGGGGATGATCTGAAGGAGCCGCGGAATGTGGTGGATATGAAAGATTAACTGAACCTGGAATCAAGTGCCCGAATGATGAAATGGCCATGGGATTGAGGAACAGCCGGAGAAATGATAACAGCTCCCAAAAGTACGGAGAGGCCGGGAATCCGGAAGACGCTGCAGAAATGAGAAGCAGCTGTGAAAAAGAATAAAGACTGCAGAAAACAGGAGCGGGAATCCATCAGGGTTCCCGCTCTTAAAGTTTCAGTCTATCGGTTTTCAGCAATTCAGTTTTTCGCTTTTCGGTCCCCTGTGGACTCCCTGTAAATCAGGTCTGTCTCTGTATAGACTGTCCGGTAGTTCATATAGGGAGAGTGGATGCGGGAAAAGAGGAGATTCACCGCAGTCTGTCCCATGATCTGGCTGTGAATATGGATGGAAGTCAGCCTGGGTGACATGATCCGCGATTCCGGAGAATCGTCGAAGCCGCAGAGCCATACATCATCCGGAACGGAGAGGTTCATCTTTTTCAACAGGCTCAGGATATCAAGAGCGACAAAGTCGTTGGCACAGATGAATAAGTCCGGAAGAGATGACATGGCATTCAGAGAATCTTCCACATATTGCATGTAACTGTTGTCCGGAACGGCGATCGGACCGCCGGTGATATTCCAGGAATTGTCCAGACCCAGCAGATCCGCGCACTGGCGGATGGCGCTGTAGCGCTCGTAGAAGGACTGGCAGTGATGGATATCTCCGATATAACCGACTTTGCTTTTTCCGCGCTTCTTCATCTCCTTCAGCAAGGCGAAAAGCTGGGACTGGTTGTCCATCAGCAGTTGGTCAGCCTGGAAGGAACCTTCAAAGATGGATACCGGTCCGTCAACCAGAAGGAGGGGGATATCAAGTCCGCAGAGCATCCTGCAGTAGTCCGCATGAAACAGCTCAATGCACATGATTCCGGCGATATGTTCCAGATTGCAGGACTTGGGAAGGCGAAGGCTATTAAGCTCTTCCGGCATGATCCGGTACATGCTGATGCTGTATCCGAGTTCGGAGAGATCATGCTGGAAACGGTCCAGCATGGTCATGGCAAAATGAGAGCTGCCGATAAAGCCCGAGGACAGAACCGCAATCTCTTTCTTTCCTTCTGCGGGAGCACCGGAAGAGCCCTGAAGGAGAGGGTTCAGATCCTGAACAGGATCTTCCCTGAACTGCAGGTAGGAAAACTGTTTATAGCCCATCTCCTTTGCCTTGCGAAGCACGCGGTCCCTTGTGTTGTCCGCAAGAATCCCTGTATTATTGATCGCTTTAGAAACTGTATTGCGAGAAAGCCCGAGTTCATCTGCTATATCCTGGAGAGTCACTCTGCCTGCCATAAATCTACCTCTTCTTTCCTGACGCCACCGAAGTTCTTTCATAGATCACGTGTACTCCTGATTATATTGAACAAAATTAAAAAAGTAAAGATCATCCGGCGTTTCAGTCTGTTACGGTATTGCCCGGCAGCAGAAAAAACAGGCGGATCAGGGTTTCTGAATCAGAAAGTTCAGATATTTCACGGCTTCTGCTTTCCGGGGACTGTTTTCTATAATTCCCAGATAGACGGTTCCATTCAGTTCCGCGTCCCGTATCCTTGCAGATACAGAAGACATGTCTATGCCATAGACTGCCTCCGCAGTGACTGCGGAGTATTCACTTTCGTTTCCGAGGAGCATGTCCACGGAATTGTCTTCCTTAATAAAAATGTTCTTACTGAAACCTTCCCGTACAGCGTCATAGAGGCCTCGGATTTCATCAGCCTTACCGATGCCGGCCGCTTCCTGGTCAGCGCTTCCGGGGACAGAATCATCCTCCGGTGATGGTGAAATGCTGTTCAGCAGAGCCTCGTCAGACAGCAGTGCCTGCAGGTCGGCCAGGTATCCGTTCTGGGAAAAAGCGTCAAAAGCTTCTCTGTCCATCAGGACCAGGTCAAGCTGTTCAGCGTCGATCGCGCCGAGAATCCGCATTTTTGTCGCATATGTATAAGGATGATATTCACTGTTTTCATCGGAGGAGAGGAAGAGATTATTCTGAAGAAGGATTGATTCGTCCTTTCCCTTATAACCCATCTCTCTGCGGTAATTTTCCGTGAGCTCCTCTGTGAGCGTTTCGGAAGGCGCAAAATTCACAAAGCCAAGATACAGAAGATAATCCTTGTGCGTCAGGCTTCTGGTCGAAAACCAGATGACGGCATACAGGAAGACTCCGGCAAGGAACAGCGGAAACTTGTAGTAATCCAGGAGATACTGGATTTTTTTCCATCCCTTCAGCTCGCGCAGGAGGGAGGAGGAAGCGCGCCGGCTCACAGTTCCTCAGCCAGGGCTCTGTCCCTGAGCTGCCGGATGATCTGGTTCATCAGGTAAGAGCAGAGCAGGGCGCAGAGACCTTCCCCGAACATGAGGATCGGCGTAAAGAAACGGACCGCTGTCAGAATCATGAGAAAATAAACTCCTGCCTGCAGGGCGGTACAGATGAGAAAACGCATTCCGATCATGAAAGCATTTTTGATCATGTTCAGCGGCGTGTTTTCAAAATTGGCCATCAGGGGAAATACATACATGAGGATTATGAGGTATGCTGCCGCGGCCACAAGATAAAGGGCCGTCACGATGGTCCAGAAGGCGCTTGAAAAGTGCATATGCCAGAGGACATAACCGTCGAAGGCAAGAACCAGGCCTGCCGCGAGAAGGATCAGCCATATCTTCGTAGCGGACCGGAAATTGCTCCGGAAGGATTTCCTGAAATCTCTGAAAAGACCTCCTTCCTCATCGTTCACCATGTGGAGGGTGACGTCGAAGAGAGCAGTGGTCGCCGCACCTGCCGTGACGATCGGAAGACTGAAGACAAACCAGAGAAGGTTCAGGAAAACAGAGTCTGCTATCTTTGTGATCAGGCGCATGACCCGGTTATCGGGATTCAGGAGATTATGCATGGGTTTGGAGATCCTCCTTTCCTGCTGCAGA
>CADBRP010000323.1 GCA_902797095.1 uncultured Eubacteriales bacterium
ATCATTCCGAAATACGATAACCTTTCCGTTCTCTGCGCGATCGCGGCGAAGGTGGAGCAAAGGCTGGGGATCAGGCTTTCCATGGTTTCCGGAGGAAACTCCAGTTCCATTTATCTTATCGGAAAGGGAGAGCTCCCGGAAGGAATCACCAATCTCCGCCTTGGAGAGAGCTTCCTGCTGGGCAACGACACGGCTTACGGAACGGATCTTCCGGGGACTACCGGAGAAGCCCTGTTCTGTGAAGCGCAGATCGTAGAACTGAAATCCAAGCCTTCCCTTCCTATTGGAGAGGTCGGCGTGGACGCGTTCGGACAGAAGCCGTTCTATGAGGACAGAGGCGTGATCCGCCGCGCGATCCTCGCGATCGGACAGCAGGATACGGACAGGGACGGAATGCATCCGACGGATGAGAAGACGGACGTGCTGGGCGCGAGCTCAGACCATCTGATCATGGATGTGACAAAGTCAGACCGTGAGTATCATATCGGGGATATTGTAAGGTTTACGCTGGATTACGGCGCGGTTTTGCGTCTCGCCACCAGTGAATATGTTGAGAAAGAATTCATCTGATAGAAAGAACCGCCGGACTCCGGCGGTTCTTCATTATCCCGAAAATAGCTACAATTCTGACAAAGCCTGTACTGCAATTTCAGCTAATCCAACGGTTGATTTCCGAATTTATCTATGATAAACTGTCACAGTTAAGTATCAAGGAGGAAGTATTATGAGTCTGGCTCTGAAAATCATCCTGCTGGTGGCAAGTGTCATTCTGATCATCAGCATCCTGCTTCAGTCCAGCAACAGTGCGGGATTGTCCGGAAGCATCGGCGGCGGTGCCGAGCAGCTTTTCGGGAAGAAGAGAAGTTCCGGATATGACGCGATCCTGAGCAAGATATCCACAGTAACGGCTATCCTGTTCATCGTGATCTCGCTGATACTGGTTGCGATCGAGTAAGCGGGAAATATTAAAGTTGTCCGAGTTATTTTTTTCATAATTTTTTAACGTGTTTATGACAGCTTCCGGGAGGGCGTCCATACTGATGCCGTCTGAAGCGTGTCAGAGCATGAGGGAGGTATCATCAAAATGAAAGCTTTAGCTCTGATTGCCGTATGCGCGGCGATCGTCGGTCTGATCGTGGCTGTAAGCATGGCCATGTGGATCAAGAAATCACCTGAAGGAAACGACCGGATGAAGGAAATTTCCGGATTCATCCGTGAAGGCGCCTTCGCGTTCCTGAAGAGAGAGTACAAGATCATGGCGATCGTCATCATCGTACTGGCTCTCCTCATCGGATTCGGACTGCAGAGTGTGACAACTGCCATTCTCTACGTCTTCGGCGCGGTCCTTTCTGTACTGGCGGGCTTCTTCGGAATGAACGTTGCGACATGGGGCAATGTCAGAACTGCCAATGCCGCGAAGGAATCCGGCATGAACAAGGCTCTGAAAATCGCATTCCGTTCCGGAGCGGTCATGGGTCTGGCGGTATCCGGCCTGGGACTGTTCGGTCTGGGAATTATCGTTGTCTGTCTCGATCTGGCGACTGTAGTACAGTGTGTTACAGGGTTCGGATTCGGAGCGTCTTCCATGGCTCTGTTCGGACGTGTCGGCGGAGGTATCTATACAAAGGCTGCTGACGTAGGCGCTGACCTGGTAGGTAAAGTCGAAGCGGGAATCCCTGAGGATGACCCGAGAAACCCGGCTGTAATCGCTGACAACGTCGGCGACAACGTCGGTGACGTTGCCGGTATGGGATCCGACCTGTATGAGTCCTATGTTGGTTCCATCATTTCCGCTATCACGCTGGCAGCAGTTGCTGCAGCAGCTTCCGGCGGACTGTTTGACGAAGCTACAGCTGCGCTGTTCCCGCTGATCATGGCGGCGGTCGGCATCCTGTCTTCCGTAGTAGGAATCCTGCTGGTAAGAGGCAAGGAAGGAAGCAACCCGGCGAACGCGCTGAACATGGGAACATATATCGCTTCCGGATGCGTAGTCATCGTATCCATCATTCTTTCCAAGGCGATGCTGGGAAGCTACGCTTTCTGTATCGCTATCATCGCCGGCCTGATCGTCGGTGTGGCAATTGGTAAGATCACAGAGATCTACACATCCGCGGATTACAACTCTGTAAAGAAGATCGCGGAGCAGTCCCAGACAGGTTCTGCTACAACGATCATCAGCGGACTGGGCGTCGGCATGATGTCCACAGTATGGCCGATCATCTGCATCGCAGTCGGCATCTTCGCTGCATATTTCGCAACAGAAACAGTTGGCCAGGGAATGGGCATGTACGGTATCGCGCTGGCCGCGGTCGGCATGCTGTCCACCACAGGCATGACTGTTGCGGTTGACGCTTACGGCCCGGTATCCGACAACGCCGGCGGTATCGCTGAGATGTCCGAGCTTCCGGAATCCGTAAGAGAGATCACCGACAAGCTGGACGCTGTAGGAAATACAACAGCTGCTATCGGCAAGGGCTTCGCGATCGGTTCCGCTGCTCTGACAGCTCTGGCTCTGTTCGCTTCCTACGCTGCAGTGACCAACCTTTCCGCAATCAGCCTTCTGAACCCGATCGTAATCATCGGCCTGTTCATCGGCGCGATGCTTCCGTTCATGTTCTCCGCTTTCACTATGAACTCCGTAGGAAGAGCGGCGAACCAGATGATCGAGGAAGTAAGAAGACAGTTCAGATCTGTCGAAGGCATTCTGGCAGGAACAGTAAAGCCGGACTATGCTCACTGTGTTGACATCTCCACACAGGCTGCTCTGAAGGAAATGATCGTTCCCGGTCTGATGGCTATCATCGCACCTCTGGCAATCGGCATCATCCTCGGACCTGAGGCTCTGGGCGGCATGCTGGCAGGCGCGCTCGCAGCAGGCGTTCTGATGGCTCTGATGATGGCAAACGCAGGCGGTGCCTGGGACAATGCCAAGAAGTACGTTGAAGAAGGACACTATGGCGGCAAGGGTTCCGATACCCACAAAGCTACCGTTGTAGGCGACACAGTCGGCGACCCGTTCAAGGATACATCCGGCCCGTCCATCAACATCCTCATCAAGCTGATGACGATCGTATCCGTAGTATTCGCTCCGCTGTTCGTACAGATCGGAGGCCTGATCTAAGTTTAAGAACCGGATTCGGTAATATGAGTATAAGAAGAGCTGTCGCACTGAACAGATCAGTGTGACAGCTCTTTTCTTATGCGCGTTTGGGGGCGTGGGTTTGGAATGTGAGTTTTGGGACGGTTTGTGGGTGGTTTGGGGCGCGGGCTTGTTTGGGTTTCCCTGGCTGGGCGCTTCTGGCTGGGCGCTCTTGGACGGGTGCTCTTGACTGGGTCTTGCTGACCGGGCATTATTGGACGGGCCTTGCCGACCGGGCCCTGAAAAATCCGTAAGCAAAGTTCTATCTTTTTTTAGTGAAAAGCCCCTGAAATGTGCAACTTTTGCCTGCAATGGGCTGCTGGAAAAATATGGTTCGACAAAATGGAGGAGATACAGGGTAAAAAGATAGAACTTCGGAGTCGGAAATAGTCTGAAGGGCGCTTTTCCGTAAGTTTTTGTACATTTTAGGGGGTAAAAGCAGAGAAAAGATAGAACTTTGCTTTCCGGTTTTGTTAGTCCTGTTTCTCTCAAGGATGGAGGATGCCGCGCGGACGGACGGGGTGACCGGCGGCTTCGTGCCGGCCTTTTTTTAGTGGAGCGCTGCTTGCGGCGGCCGCTCTGAAAGACCGCCGGCAGCGCAGCGATCGTGTATGGGCCGATCGGCGTCCGCGCCG
>CADBRP010000324.1 GCA_902797095.1 uncultured Eubacteriales bacterium
ATCAGCATCCGCGGGGGAAGGCAGACAGAATGTGTGCGGAGAGCGCAGAAGATCATCGATGAAACAAACAGGATCGCGGGAATGTATTACCGGGGCGAGGATGAAGCGTGCCTTGAGGCGATCAGAGCTTTTCCGGACGCGGAGGATTATCCGAAGCTGACGGAATACCGCTGGCTCGCCGCGGCAAGGACAGGCCTTTCTTATGATGACGCGGCCGCGATCGAGAGACTGAACGGAGTCCGGGAGGATGAGAACCCGGATGATGACGCGGAGGCGTTTTCCGGCAGCATGATGAGCGTTTCCGACGCCCTGTGGAAAGCCCTGGGAGATCACCTCTGGCAGACCGGGCTGAAGGAGGACGCCGCGCAGGTTTACCGCGGTCTGATGGAGCACTGCCGGAACGGTATGTTCTATCAGGACATCGTCGGCAAGGGGATCGATGTCAAAGCGATCCCGATTGAGCGGCCGGTGGTCTATACCGGAAATGAAGTGACTGACATCCAGAACATGCTTCTGGATGAGATCGTGGATATCTGTGAAGAAAACAATATCTCATACTGCCTCGGCAGGGACCTCGCCAGACGTCTGGTGCTGACCGGCAATCCGGGGTATACATACCGGAACAGAGAGATCCTGATGGACGCGGAGTCTGCGGCAAAGCTGATAAAGGTATTCTCCGCGGAAGACCATCCGGGAAGGAAGCTTCTGTCCTGGGATAATGACGAAAGCCTGAAGGACTTCAGCCTTATATACATGGATACAGACAGCATATACTGCGATTTCCGCCGCTTTGAGCAGTGGAAGGGACGCGGTGTGTTCATAACGATCCGCATTCTCCGGCGCTCCGGCGCGCCGAAGTATTACCGGAAATCGGCGTATTACAAGGAGTTTCTGCTGAATCTGGCGCAGCTTGAGAGCCTTGACCGGGGAAATCTGAAAACCGGAAAGAAGGAAGCCGCGTTTTCATTCATACAGAAGATGACCACGGAAAAGCAGAGGCAGAGATTCCGCAGGAAATTCTTTGAACAGTGTCTGAAGAAGGAGGCGGCGGCTTCCGGAGGCTATTATTACTATACCAATACGCGGGGAGTGAGGCCGAAGCTTCACAAGGTTCCTAAAGCGGACTGGGAAAGCATTGTCACAGAGGAATTCGGCGGCAATTATTACAGGATTCCGCTATCGGCGGGGGGACCCCAGACTGCCGCTGATATCGATACCGGAAACGAAGCGCCGCCGGAAAGCGTTTTCATCTACCGCAGCGCGAATCTGAGCTGGGAGGAGGCCGGTCCGGCTATCGATGAGGACGGGTACGCGATGATAGACCGCGAGTCCTACGGGTCGGCCCTCAGAGATGCCATGAAATGGGATGCTCTTGTGGACGGCGCCTGGGAAAAAGTGCTGGATCTCGACAGGGAAACAGAGGAGTGAAACCGACAGAATGTTTGACTACCTGCTTTGCCGATGATATACTAAAATATAACTCGATATTGATAACAGAAAGGGTGTTTGGTATGAAAAAAATCCCTTATGGAAGACAGACGATACTGGAGGAGGACATAGAAGCTGTCGTTAAAGTCCTCCGGTCAGATTTCCTGACGCAGGGCCCTGAAGTCACTGCTTTTGAGCAGATGGTAGCAGAGTATCACGGCGCGCGTTACGCAGTTGCTTTTTCCAACGGAACAGCTGCGCTGCACGCGGCATATCACGCTCTCGGCGTCGTCGAAGGCGATGAGATCATCACTTCGCCGATGACGTTCGCCGCAACCGCGAACGGGGCGGTATACTGCGGAGCCCGGCCGGTATTTGCCGATATTGACGCCGCCACAAACTGCATTTGCATTGAACAGATCAGCGGTCTTGTAAATGAGAAGACTAAGGTGATCTCGCCGATAGCGTTTGCCGGATATACCGTGGATCTGAAGGCGATTCGCGAAATCGCGGATGAAAAGGGATGCAGTGTCTTATATGACGCGGCGCATGCCATCGGAAGCAAAAGAGACGGAACCTTCGGCATGGAATACGTGGACGCGGCCATCTTTTCATTCCATCCTGTAAAGCACATCGCCGCCGGTGAGGGCGGTATGGTCGTCACAAACAGGGAAGACGTCTATAAGAAGCTTCTCCTTTTCAGAACGCACGGCATAACAAAGGATCCGCAGCTTCTTGAGAAGAGCGACGGAGGATGGTATTACGAGATGCAGAGCCTGGGATATAACTTCCGCATCACTGAGATGCAGTGTGCCCTGGCGATCAGCCAGTTCAGACGGCTGGAGGATAATCTGAGGAGAAGAAATCAGATCGCGTCCATATATGAAGAGGAATTAAAGAACACAGATTCCATCGGGCTGCCCCCTTCGGTAGGATATCAGATCCTGACGGAGGACAGCGCGTCGGTAAGGGATCTTCACGCTTATCATCTCTATACGATCACCGCGCAGAACGGAGAAAAAAGGAAGCAGCTTTATGAGTACCTGCATGAGAACGGAATCATGGCGCAGGTCCATTATGTTCCCGTACATCTCCATCCGTTCTACAGAGACCGGTTCGGTTATTCTGCCGGGGACTGTCCTGTCGCGGAAGACTTCTACGCGCGTGAGCTGAGCATACCTATGTATCACGGCATGTCTGAAGAAGATCAGGAATATATAATCGATGTATTAAAGAAGTTTTAGTAAAAAAGGAGACGCAAAATGTTCAGAGACAAAACTATTCTGATAACCGGAGGAACGGGATCGTTTGGAAAGCAGTTTACCGGAGAATTATTGGACAAATATGACTTCGGAAAGATCATCATCCTTTCCCGTGATGAGTTCAAGCAGGATCTGATGAAGAAGGAGTTCACGATCAAATACGGAGCGGAAGCGATGAAAAAGCTCCGGTTCTTCATCGGCGATATCAGAGATAAGGACCGTCTGCGCAGAGCGTTTCACGGTGTTGATATCATCATCCACGCGGCGGCGATGAAGCAGGTCCCCGCCTGTGAGTACAACCCGACCGAAGCGATCAAGACAAACATCGACGGCGCGATGAACATCATCGACGCTGCTCTGGACGCGGGCGTTGAGAAGGTCGTAGCGCTGTCTACGGACAAAGCTGTCAATCCGATCAATCTGTACGGCGGCACCAAGCTGGTTTCTGATAAGCTGTTTGTTTCCGCGAACGCTTATTCCGGAACCTACGGAACCAAGTTCTCTCTGGTCAGATACGGCAACGTTTCCGGAAGCAGAGGCTCAGTCATTCCGTTCTTCAGAGATCTGATCGAGAAGGGACAGACAGAGCTGCCCATCACAGATGAGCGTATGACAAGATTCTGGATGACTCTGGACAAGGCTGTACGGCTGGTGCTGATGGCAGTTGAGAAGATGTCCGGAGGAGAGACCTTTGTTTACAAGAATCCTTCTTACAGAGTAACGGATATCTGCAAAGCGATGGCTCCGGATTCCACAATGAAGATCATCGGAATCAGAGAAGGCGAGAAGATCCACGAGGTCATGATCACAAAGGACGATTCCAGAACCACATACGATTATGGCGACTACTATATCATCTACCCGAACTTTGAATGGTTTGATTTCAAGAAATCCTTCAAGGAAGGCGGAAAGCTGATCGAAGACGGATTTGAATACAGCTCCGGCAACAACACACAGTGGCTTTCGGTTGAAGACATCAGAAAACTGCTGAAGGAATACAATCTGTTCTGACAGGAGGGTTGAACAATGACAACGGGATGCATCATTCAGGCACGCATGACTTCAAGCAGACTGCCGGGAAAAGTACTGAAGCTGATCGATTATAACGATCAGAAATCGATACTGGAGCAGGTAGTGGAACGTGTGAAACGTGCGGAAGGCATAGACCGGGTTATTATTGCCACGACCATAAACCGAGATGACGATCCCATAGAGGAAATTGCTTCCTCTATGGGCGTTTCCGTGTTCAGAGGAAGTGAAAATGATGTACTGGAGCGTTACTATCTCGCGGCAGAGAAGTATCAGCTGCAGCATGTGATCCGTGTCACAAGCGACTGTCCTTTTCTTGATCCGGAGATCCTTTCGGATCTGATCAGTCTTTATTTTCGTGAGGGCGTTCAGTACGCGAGCAACTGCATCCGCAGAACATATCCCCATGGAATGGACTGCGAGATCTTCAGTTTTGATGTTCTCAAATGGATGTATGAGAACACTGAGGACAGGTTTTACAGAGAACATGTCACAAGTTATGTGACAAGTCATCAGGAAGAATTCAGCATTGGAAGCCTGGAGGATACGGAGGATCATTCGGGGATCCGGGTCACCGTTGATACGGTAAACGATTACCTGCTCTCCTGCGTTCTTAACCAGATGCTTCTTAATATGCCGGAAGGCACTTCCTATAAGACCCTGATCGGCTGCTTTTCCAGATACCCCTATCTTTCAATGATCAACGAGGGAATCATTCAGAAGAAGAAATATCCCACTGAGGAAGAGGAGGTCGAGGCAGCGGTTCACCTTCTGAAAATGCAGGAAATGGAACGCGCGGCGGATATTCTGGCCGCGGCGGCGAAAAAGTAGCAGAGGAGAATGGCATAATGTCATTGCTGATTTTTACAGAAGCAGGGTTTTCTTTTGGATTCGGCCATTTTTACCGGATGTCCGGGCTGTGTGACAGGGCGATCTCGGAAGGGACGGATGTCACAATGTATCTTGTCTCAGACGATACCGCCCGGGAAAACCTTAACAGGGAATACGTATGCTTCAGGGAGTGGCTGGAATGTCAGGATTTCAGCGGCATGATCTCTCCTGAGGACACCGTGGTGGTGGATTCCTATCATGTGGATCTTGATACGCTGTGTAAGATCCGGGACGCAGCGAAAAACATGGTCGTAATAGATGACAACGACCGCATGCCGTATGAGGGCATGCTGGTGCTGAACCCGAATTATTACGCTCCGTTTATGAAGTATCCTGACGACAGGGGCAACACATATCTGCTGGGGAAGGATTATACTCTTCTCCGGGACCCGTTTGTGCGCAGAGTGGACAGGCAGGTCAAAGAGGAGGTCAGCGACATCCTGATAACGATGGGCGGAACCGACCTTAAAGGACTGACGTCCGCTGCCGTCGACAAGCTCCACACTCTGATTTCCGAAGGCGTCAGGCTGCACGTGGTCATGACCCACGCGTATCCGGAGCAGGATATGATCAGAAGAAAGCTCAGGCCGCAGGACCGCTGTTATATGGACATCGGCGCGGAGGAAATGAGTTCCCTTATGGAGATGTGTGATTTCGCGGTCGCGACAGCGGGAGGGACCAGCAATGAGCTGATCCGCATGCAGTGCCCTTCGATCCTGGTCGTGGTGGCGGATAACCAGGAGAACAATGTCCGGTACATGACAGAGGCCGGTTATTTTGACACATTCACAATGGATGATATGGGCAGGATCGAAACCATGCTCGGGTATGAGAAGAGGGCGGATATGGCGTCGAAGCTGAAAAGCCTTTATTCCGACCAGACAGCCGTTGATTATATTATGAAACTCACAAAGGGAGAAACGATATGACGGACAGGATCATGATGGTGGCCGAGATCTCGGCAAACCACGGAAAGAATATCGATATCGTCAGGAAAAGCATGGACAAGGCCAAGGAGATCGGATGCGACGCGGTCAAGATCCAGACATACCGGCCCGATACGATAACGATGAAATGCGACAATGAGTATTTCCAGATCAATAACGGAACGATCTGGGACGGTACGACGCTGTATGATCTGTACAATGACGCCTTTCTTCCCTGGGAGTGGCACAGGGAACTGTTCGATTACGCGAAGGAAATCGGCATCACTCTCTTTTCCACGCCGTTTGATTTTACTGCGGTCGATCTTCTGGAGGAATGCGGCAATCCGATCTACAAAATCGCTTCATTCGAGATCAATGATATACCGCTGATCTCATACGCGGCCTCAAAAGGCAAGCCGATGATCCTGTCTACCGGCATCGCGACGGAGGAAGAAATCGGGGAGGCTGTTGAGGCATGCCGCAAAGCGGGCAACGAGCAGATCTGCATCCTGAAATGCACATCACAGTATCCCGCGAGGATAGAAGACGCGAATCTGCTGACGATGCTGGATATGGGAGAGAAG
>CADBRP010000325.1 GCA_902797095.1 uncultured Eubacteriales bacterium
CTCCACATCCTCTCTCGTTCCGGCAAAAACAGCCGCCCGGTACATTCTGGAATGGTACACCCACTGGTCAAGCACCCTGATCGGCCGTTCAAGCGATGCGAGATGGCAGACGGAATCTTCTGTAAGCACGATCATGCCGTAGGAGTTGATCAGCTTGTCCATTCCGTGATTGATCTCAGGATCGACGTGATAGGGACGCCCGGCCAGCACGATGGCCTTCACATGGTTTTCCTCCGCGTATTTAAGCGCGTCCTCGCCTGCCCTTTGCATATCCTCATGGAAACTGCGGTCCTCTTCTCTGGCGGCTGCGATGGCCCGGCCGATCTCCGAAACCGTGATCCCCATGGGCTTGAAGACCTTTTTCAGTTCCTGCTTCAGGCGCTTATCGTCATCGTAGGGCAGGAACGGATGCAGGAATGTGACTCCGTTCTCCTCGATGATCTCGTCCATATTGTGCGCGATGACCTCCGGATATGTCGCGACTATGGGGCAGTTATAGTGATTGGGCTGCTTCTCATCCTCGACACGCTCGTAGTTGATGCTGGGATAGAATATCAGCTTGTGCCCGTCATTGATCAGCGACTTTATGTGTCCATGGACCAGCTTCGCGGGATAGCACGCTGTATCAGAAGAGATAGTATCCATTCCCATCTCATAGATGGACTTCTTTGATACAGGCGAGAGCGCCACTGAAAAGCCCAGCTGCGTGAAGAATGTATGCCAGAACGGATAGTTCTCATACATATTCAGCACACGCGGGATCGCGATGACGCCGCGGGGCGCCTCTTCCGCCGGAAGGCTCTCATAGCTGAACAGCCTTTTAAGTTTATACTGGTAAAGATTCGGGAGGTCGGTTTCCGTCTCCGTCTTTCCGGCGCCTTTCTCGCATCTGTTTCCTGTGATCAGGCGGGTTCCGTCCCCGAATTTATTGATCGTCAGCAGGCAGTTGTTTTCGCAGCGGTGGCATCTGGTCGTGGATGTCTCAACCTCGAACGCGTCAAGCTCATCTCTCTTCAGAAGCGAGGATCTCTGCCCTTCCCTGTAATTCGCTTTCGCGATCAGCGCGCAGCCGAAAGCGCCCATAAGGCCGGAGATATCCGGACGGACGACATCCTTTTCCAGGATCTTTTCGATGCTTCTGAGGACCGCCTCGTTCAAGAATGTTCCTCCCTGCACTACGATCTTTTCCCCCGCGTCCTCAGGGTTTCTGAGCTTGATGACCTTATACAGCGCGTTCTTTATAACTGAATAAGAGAGTCCGGCGGAAATATCGCCGATGGTAGCTCCTTCCTTCTGCGCCTGCTTTACCTTTGAGTTCATGAATACGGTGCAGCGGGTGCCCAGGTCCACCGGAGCCTCCGCCAGGAGCGCTTCATGCGCAAAGTCAGGAACGGTCATGTTCACAGATCTGGCGTAAGTCTCGATAAAGGAGCCGCAGCCTGAGGAACACGCCTCGTTCAGCATGATGTTGTACAGGGCGTTGTCCTTTATTCTCATGCATTTCATATCCTGTCCGCCAATATCGAGGATGAAATCCACTCCGGGCAGGAATTCCTCCGCGGCCTTGTAGTGCGCCATGGTCTCGATCTCGCCCATGTCAGCGTGGAACGCGGCCTTGATCAGGTTTTCTCCGTATCCGGTCACCGCGGTTCCGCCGATATAGGTCCCCTCCGGCATCTGGTCGTAGACGTCTTTCAGCATCTCGATGATTGGCGCGATGGGTTTGCCGCGGTTGTTTCTGTAGAAGGTATACAGAACATTTTTATCGTCATCCATCAGAACAGACTTTGTCGTGGTGGATCCCGCGTCGATTCCAAGGAAAAGCCTTCCCTTCGCTTCTTTGATATCCTTGCGGCGCACCGTCGCTTTGGCGTGGCGCGCCCGGAATTCATCCAGCTCCTCCTGATTTCTGAAGAGCGGATCGATCAGTCCGGTATCCCGAAGCTGGCTCTGGTCAGTACGCTTTAAGCGGTTCAGAATCTGCGCGAGATTCGTCACTTCATACTGCTCCGCCAGATACGCGGCGCCGATGGCAACGAAAAATCTGGAGTTCTCCGGGAAGATAACGTCCTCCGGACGGATATCCAGTGTTTCAATAAAACGCTTCCGAAGCTCCGGAAGGAACGACAGAGGGCCTCCCAGGAAAGCGATCTTTCCCTTGATCGGATGTCCGCAGGCCAGTCCTGAAACGGTCTGGTCAACTACCGCCTGGAAAATAGACGCGGCCAGATCCTCGATCTTGGCTCCGTCGTTGATCAGCGGCTGAATGTCAGTCTTCGCGAACACACCGCACCGGGCCGCTATGGGGTAGATCAGCGTATGCTTTGCCGCCGCCTCATTCAGTCCGTCCGCGTCGGTATTCAGAAGCACGGCCATCTGGTCGATGAACGCTCCGGTGCCTCCGGCGCAGGTGCCGTTCATCCTCTGCTCGATGGTCTGCCCGTAAAAAGTGATCTTGGCGTCTTCGCCGCCCAGCTCGATCGCCGTATCCGTCTCCGGTATCAGCTCCTCAACAGCTCTGCTGCAGGCGATCACCTCCTGCTCAAAGGGCACCTTGACCAGCTTGGCCAGCGACAGTCCTCCGGATCCTGTAATGACCGCCTTCAGCGGCGTATCTCCGAATGTATGCTCCGCCTCTTCAAGAAGCTCTTCAACCTTGTCGAACACATTCGACATATGCCGTTCATACCGGCTGTAGATGATATTATTATCATCGTCAAGAAAAACAAGTTTTACTGTAGTAGATCCAACGTCAATTCCTAATCTCATTCTGCTTTGACCTCTTTGTATGATTCTGTCCACATATATATGTAAAAACTTTTGATTTCACAGATGATTTATTCTATACTAGTTTCATAGCTAATGCAATCAGTATTTATAACTATCTTATGAATTCAACACTATCAAAACGTTCATTTCAAGCCATTTACAGGTTTTTAGACTTTTTTAATCCAGTTTCAGGTGACTGCGGGCTCCTCTGCGGGGCAGCCTGCTGCACATGCAGTTCCGCGCCCGACGCGGACACTCCGCTCTCCGAATCCGACGAAAACGCCGATTATTCAATGGGGCTCTACCTTCTTCCCGGGGAGGAAAGCATCTTCGACGGCACGGAGGACTGGATCAGCTGGGGTTCTTTAGACGCCGAAGACTACGACTTTCCTGAAAGCTGGACCGGCCGGGTTCCTTTCCTTCAGTGCACAAAGGCTCCTTACTGCGACCGCAAAAAGCGCCCTGTTCAGTGCCGGACATATCCTCTCGCCCCTTATCTCAATGAAAACGGAGAGCTGTTCATGATTTTCCAGCAGGACCCCCTGCCCTATGAATGCCCTCTTGTCACTGACCGCGCATCGCATCCTCTGAACGAAGACTTCGTCAAGGCCACCTGGACCTGCTGGAAGCATCTGATCCGGGATCCGCTTATCTTCGATCTTGTGGAGTACGAATCCTGGATCCGCGAAGATGAAGGCTATCCCATAGAAACAGTGTATCCCGCTCCCTGAGTTTTCGGGCATCAAAAAACCACGCCGCGCGGCGTGGCTGTTTTTTTGATCCGTCAGCTTTTTTCTTTTTCAGGGCTGTTCAGGTACTGCAGTTCCTTTTTGTACAGACCTCGCACCGCGACAGCGAAATAAAGCGTTCCGATGATCTCCGCCAGGGGGAATGAGTACCATACCATTCCAAGGCCCATGGTCTTCGCGAAAAGAAGCGCCAGCGGAAGCACTCCGACAAACTGACGCAGAAGCGATCCCCAGAGACTCAGGAATCCATGCCCTGAAGCCTGAAAGACCGAAGATGTCATGATGCCGAACGCCGCGGGCATGAAGCACCAGCTGATGGCCCTGAACGCCGGCACACCCAGCTCATACATGCTCTGGCTTCCTGTGGAGTTGAATATTCCGATCAGCTGATGCGCAAAGATCTGGAACACCAGAAATCCCGTTGTCATGATGATCAGGGCGAACAGAACCCCTTTCTTATACGCTTCCATAAAGCGCTTGCGGCTGCGGGCGCCGTAATTGAATCCCATGATCGGCAGAACGCCCTGGTTCAGGCCTATGACGGGCATGAAAATGAACGACTGCAGCCTTCCGTAGATGCCCATGATCGCGACGGCGGTCTCTGTGAAGCTGCCCAGAATCATGTTCATGCAGAACTGCAGTATGGAGCCGATCCCCTGCATCAGGATCGCCGGGCCCCCGACCACGTAGATCTCCTTCAGGACGTCCTTGTCCCAGTGAAATCCCTTAATAATTATCTTCACAGGATGCTTCTTTCCGAACAGGACAGCCTGCCCCAGGCACATTGAAAAGACCTGCCCGATGACTGTCGCGATAGCGGCGCCCTTCACTCCCATCTCGGGAAAAGGCCCGATGCCGAAAATAAACATCGGATCCAGCACGATATTGGTGATGCCGCCGACCAGCCCGCAGAGCATCGGAATGACCATGTTGCCCGTAGCCTGCAGAATCTTCTCCGTACTCACCTGTACAAACACGAACAGAGAGCCGATCATGATGATAGAGAGATAGACCGATCCGTTCTCCTGTATGAAGGGCGTATCCGTCATCACGCGCAGAAGAGGCTTCGCCGCGAAGATCCCGATCAGCGCGAACAGAAACCAGTTCAGAAACGCCAGCCTGTAGCCATGGCTTGCCGCCATGCTGGCATCTTCAAAACGTTTGGCCCCGAGCCTCCTTGAGATCAGCGAATTGATTCCGACGCCGGTTCCTACCGCCACCGAGATCATCATGAACTGCACCGGGAAGATATATGTTACCGCGGCCAGCGCCTGTTCCCCGAGAATCGAGACAAAAAAGCTGTCCACGACATTATAAAGCGCCTGGATCAGCATCGACAGGATCGCCGGCCAGGACATGCTCAGAATCAGTTTTCCAACGGGCATGACGCCCATCTTGTTTTCCTGCATTTTTTACGTTTCCCCTTCCGAATCAGTAACTTTTGCTGTTCAGGACCTGTTCCTGATGATGAGAAGCCTCATAAGAGTCAGGATCGCGCTCGCCAGCGCCGCGAGATATGTAAGCGCCGCGGCGGACAGGACTTTCCTGGCCCCTCTGATCTCCTCGCTGTCCAGTATTCCCATTTCAGTGAGATTGACAAGAGCCCTTTTTGAAGCGTTCAGTTCTACGGGAAGCGTCACAAGATGGAACAG
>CADBRP010000326.1 GCA_902797095.1 uncultured Eubacteriales bacterium
AAAAGATTTAGTAGTGCAACCTGCCGGAAAAAGTGTTAAAGTCTAATGGACGGCTGTTGCCGGGAAAGGATAAAGGCAGTTTCATGGCAGTGATCTACGACTATTTCGGCGGACTCTACATCAACCTGACAAACAGATGTCCCTGCAGGTGCGAGTTCTGCATAAAAAATTATACCGACAGCCTGGGAAGCGCGGATTCTCTGATTCTTGACCGCGAGCCCACGGTTGACGAAGTCAAAGAAGAACTGAGGAAGTGGAACGTTCAGGCATACGATGAAGTCATATTCTGCGGATACGGAGAGCCGACGGAGAGACTTGATGAAGTTCTGGAAATCGCTGCCTTTGTGAAAGCGGCGTACGGAAAACCCGTGCGGCTGAACACCATCGGACTGGCTGATCTCATCTGGGAGAAGGAGACCGCGCCTTTGCTTTCCGGAAAGATCGACGCTGTTTCCATCAGCATGAACGAATCAGACGCAGAAGGGTTTATGGCGCTCTGCCACCCCAGGTTCGGAATCCGTTCATATGACGCTGTTATCAAATACATTGAGGATGCGAAAAAGTACGTGCCGAATGTGGCTGTCTCTGTGGTTCGGGGGACGATCACGAAAGAGTCCCTGGAAAAATGCAGGAAGAAGGCAGCGGAACTCGGCGTTGATTTCAAGGTCAGATAAAGGCCGGCGGGAGAGTGTGATCGATGCAGCTTCTGATCGTTTTTCTTGTTTTTATGGCGTGCATGATAAGCGCGCTTTTGCTGAATATTTCGCTTGTCCTGCCGCTTCTGGCAGGACTGCTTCTGTTTGCGGGACTGGGCATTTCAAGAAAATACACCGTCCGCCGTCTGGCCGCCTGGAGCGCTGAATCCGTAAAGGATTCTCTGGTCGTGATCGAGGTCATGCTGGCCATCGGATTTCTCACCGCGTCGTGGCGCGCCTGCGGAACGATCACGGTGTTCGTGTATTACGGGATGAAAGTGATTCTGCCGCCCCTGTTTCTGCTGCTCACATATCTTCTTACAAGTCTGCTCAGCTACGCGATCGGAACATCCTTCGGCGTCGCGGGGACGCTGGGCGTGATCTTCATGGCGCTTGCCAGAAGCGGCGGGGTCGATCCGGTGCTGACCGCGGGAGTGCTGCTCTCCGGGATATATTTCGGCGACCGCGCGTCGCCCGTTTCATCCAGCGCCAATATGGTGGCGGGCCTGACAAAAACGGAGATCTACGGGAATGTGAAGCTCATGATGAAAAGCGGGGCGCTGCCGTTTCTGATCACGGCGGCAATCTACGCGGCGATCTCAGTGACACACCCCATAAGCCATGTGGATCCGGAGATCATGGCGTCTTTTCAGAAGGAATTTTCCCTTTCGGTCTGGGCGTTTCTCCCGGCCGTGATAATGCTGGCCCTGCCTTTGCTTAAGGTGGGGATTCTTGTCTCCATCGGGCTCAGCGTTGTAAGCGCCATCGCCGTCGGCTGTCTTGTTCAGGGAATCGCGCCCGCCCGCATGCTCTGGTTTTGCGTATTCGGATACAAAAGCAGCGGAACCGGCCTTGCGGCCATCCTTGACGGCGGCGGGATGATCTCCATGGTGGAAATCGTCCTGATCCTGATCATTTCCTGCGCGTATTCCGGAATCTTCAGCGGAACGGGAATGCTCCGCGAGGTTCAGGCTCTGATTTCCGCCTGCTGCGTCAGATTCGGAAGATACGCGGTCACGCTGGCTGTAGGTACCCTGAGCAGCGTCCTGTTCTGCAACCAGACCATCGCGACGCTGATGTGCACGGATCTTATGATGAAGCCGTATCAGGATACGGGCGGAACCGGCCAGGAACTCGCCATCGATATGGAAAACACCCTCATTATTATTGTGGGGCTGATTCCGTGGTGCATCGCCTGCAGTGTGCCGCTGACGATATTCGGCGTCGGAGCGGGCGCGGTCCCATGGGCATTCTATCTTTATCTTGTCCCTGTAATCTATTTCTTTACGAAGCGCCGCTGGTTCGTGAACCGGGCTTCCGGTGAAGAGGTCCTGGCTTCCGGCGAAGAAGACCGATCTCCCGAATGATCGCCGCGGGGTTCAGGTTGTTTTCCAGAATGTTTTTCTGGAGCGCCTGAAGCAAAGGCAGGCCGCCGTCCTCCAGGTCACCTGACAATTCAGCAAGAAATGAAGCGGCGGCAGAAGCGGTGTCCCGGACCGGATTCTTCAGAGGTACGAACGCGACGCGGATATCTCCTTCCTTCCGGCTGTAGAAAACAGTCCGGGCGGTCAGGGCTATCCTGTGAGGATCGATGAGGTATTCCGCGGAGTGCTGAAGGATCAGAACCGCTTTTTCCAGGATAAAAAGAACATCTTCCGTCCGCTCGATCCGGTAGCTGCTTATAGGTGAATATCCGCTGCAGTCATAACGGACGGTCAGGCGGCCGTTTTCTTCCAGAAACCTCATGGGAATGAAATAGCGGCATTCGCATGAGGAGAGCATGACACGCTCAAA
>CADBRP010000327.1 GCA_902797095.1 uncultured Eubacteriales bacterium
CGCGCGCTGTTTGACCTGGAGGAAGAAAACCGCATTTTTGAGCAGCAGGGACTGGCCGCGTATGTGGAGTACCAGGTCCAGAATGAAGAAAAGATCCTGAAGCCCGGGGCCGGCTTTGAGCTGGTGAAAGCTTTCCTGCGCCTGAATGAAAATGAAGACGGCCGCAGGCTGGTCGAGGTCATCATCATGTCCCACAACAGTCCCGACACCAGTCTCCGGATCTTTAACTCCGTCGAGCGGTACGGTCTGGATATCACGCGGGCCGTATTATCCGGCGGCGCCTCAGTCGCACCCTATCTGGAGGCCTTCAAAACGGATCTGTTTCTGTCCTCTTATCCTCCCGATGTGCAGGAGGCGATCAATACGGGCGTTGCGGCCGGCATCCTGCTGACCACCGGCACGGCGCTGAACCCAAAGGATAAGGTGGACCAGATCCGTATCGCTTTCGACGGGGACGCGGTGCTGTTCGGTGCGGAAGCGGAACGCGTCTTCCGGCATGGCGGCATAGCGGCCTTCCAGGAGTATGAACGCAGCCACGCGGATGATCCGCTGCCGAAGGGCCCTTTCGCCAATTTCCTGATGGCGCTCTCCAATATCCAATCGATGTATCCGGACCGGGAAAAGGCACCGATCCGGACCGCGCTTGTGACTTCGCGCAGCGCGCCTGCCCATGAGCGGGCGATCAAGACGCTGCGCCAGTGGAAAGTCCGCGTGGATGAGGCGTTTTTCCTTGGCGGCGTGATGAAGAAGGACGTCCTTGCCAAATTCGGCGCGCACATCTTCTTTGATGATCAGCACGCGCACGCCGATCCTGCGTCCGAAGTCGTTGCCTCCGCCGTCGTGCCTTACCGCGACGGCGATGATCCGTCGGAATAAGGGATCGCCCATTGCCGGATGATGTGTATGGGTTGCTCCCGGTATAAGAATCAATACACACAAAAAGGACGCTGATGCGGATGTTCATCCTTCCGCAGCAGCGTCCTTCCTGATCCGGGCGTAGTATGCCCGGAAATACAGACGGTCCGTTATTTTTCAGATGCCTTGAAGTTAAATACCGGCTTGATGATCTCCACGATATCCACCGACTCACGGATCACATCAATGATGTCTTCCATCCGCTTGTAGGCCATGGGCGCTTCGTCGATCGTATCCGGGTTGGCGGTGGTGGTATAGATGCCTTTCATCGCCTCCTTGTACGCTTCCATGGACAGGGTGTCCCGGGCAGTCTTCCGGGACATCAGGCGGCCCGCTCCGTGAGGGGCGGAGTAATTCCATTCCTCGTTGCCGCGGCCGATGGCGATGATGCTCCCGTCACGCATGTTGATGGGGATCAGCACCCGTTCGCCCTTGTGCGCCGCGATCGCGCCTTTACGCAGGATCATCTCGTCGGTGTCAATATAGTTGTGGACGGTGTGGAAGCTCTCCAGGCCGACCATGCCGGTCTTTTTCAGGATCAGCGCCGTCATGATTTCACGGTTCCTGACCGCGAACTCCTGGCAGATCCTGACATCATGGAGATAGTCCTCCAGATGCTTTCCTTCCAGATGGCACAGGCTGTCGGGCACGGATTTGCGGTTCAGGTCGATCTTGAGCTGCTTCAGCGCCTTCTGGATCTCCTTTTGCCGACCTTCCGCCTTCATCCGGGCGATCAGCTTCGGCGCTTCGGTCTTGTATGCTTCCTTTCCTTCCGCGATATCGACAGCCAGCTGCTGGTAGTACTCGCAGACCTGCTTGCCGAGGTTCCGGCTTCCGGAATGGATGACCAGCCAGTAAGTGCCGTCCCCGGAGCGGTCGATCTCGATGAAGTGATTGCCGCCGCCCAGCGTGCCCAGCGAGCATTTCAGCCAGGGCTTCCTGTGCAGCTTCTCATAGCAGCGCAGCCGTTCCAGGTTGAAAGCCTCCCGGGGGGATTCCCAGATATTCATCCCGCTGGGGATCCAATGACAGATTTCGTCCACCCGGGCAAAGTCGATCCGTTTGTTGCCAAGTTTGGTTGCGTACATGCCGCAGCCGATATCCACGCCGACCACATTGGGCACAGCCTTGCCCCGGATGGTCATGGTAGTACCGATGGTGCAGCCCTTTCCGGCATGCACATCGGGCATGATCCGGACCCGGCAGCCTTCAGTAAACTGCTGGTCGCACATGGCCCGGATCTGCTCTTCTGCAGTCGGTTCTATTTCCTTTGCGTAGCTGATCGCTGTCGCAAACTTACCCTTGATTTCCATTTTCCTTTC
>CADBRP010000328.1 GCA_902797095.1 uncultured Eubacteriales bacterium
GATCTTTCCCGATGAGATGCCGGAAGGAATGATCAGCATAGAAGGAGAGCCGGATCCGGCAGGAACTATGGAAGCCTCGGACATGGCCTCTTTATCCAACGGGATCCTTAAGGAACCGGGAAAGGATCCGCAGAAAGTAATTCTGTCGTTTATTGATATTTCCGACGATCTCTTCTACGTGGAATGGACGCCGGTTTCCGAGATGGAAGAATACATCAGGCTTCATGACAGGGTGGCGGAGGCGCTTGATGCCTCGGAAAAGGCCATGGGCGGAATCCTGTTCGTTCTTGACAAGTCCGAAGAGGACGGCAAGGAGACCCTGAAAATTAAATACTCCTCCGGTTCGTATGACATAGCGGATGATGCTGAAACGCTCGCTTCCTTTGATGCACTGATCAAAGGAAGCGGGGAGATGATCACGATCGGCGAAAAGCAGTATTCAGGTACTGTCGCGGAAATGAAGAATCCCGGGGAATATCTTGTTCTGCTGGTTCCTTTCCAGCTGGATTTCTTTAAGAACGGTTTTACTTCGATTATTCTGTGCCTGGCAATGCTGTTCGTTGCGATAACGCTGATCGTCTATATGACCAGCCTTCAGAATTATATTAAAAAACACCAGCTGACGCCGGAGCAGGAACGTGCCTGGAAGCCTTCCCGGGTCCTCAGGAAAGTGCTTACCGCCGGCCTTATCTGCGCAATCGTCATTTTCGGGGCGGCTGCCTTTGTGGAGACTTTAAGCGCGCTGCAGGATACTACCATGGAGGCCCAGAATAATCTGACGAATATCTTAAGCAGCGCAGAAAACGTCGAAGTTTCGGAAGACGCAAAGGAAACGGCGGAAGCAGGGGATAATAAGGAACAAAAAGCCGGTGAAAAGGATGCGGCAGCGGAAAGTCCGAAAGAGGGCAATACTGCGGAACAAAAGACTGAGACGGAAGAAACAGTTCAGGGGACGGACAAGGTCGATGTTTCCGCGCAGAATGAAGAGGAAGAATGGTATGTGTATTACGGGGAGCAGATGGCTTCTCTTCTCGGAAATTATCCAGAACTCGCGACCAAAGAGAAGCTGCAGGAATTCTGTGACGATCTTCAGATCGACTATATCATGCTCTTTGACAGCACCGGCGCGGAAACGCTCTGCAATCTTCCCTATTACGGCTGCTCTTTAGGCGTCGGACAGGGCGAGGACGGTGAAGACTTCAGGCGCCTGCTTAACGGCGTGCCGAGCATCGTGCATCAGGCGTCAGAAGATGCGACTCTTGGCCTGACAAGGCAGAATATAGGCGTAACAATGCCTCTAAAGGGAGCGGAGGCGCCAGGCGCCCTCATCATGGCGCTTCTTCCGGAACAGACTCAGCGGACAACACAGGGAAATGATATCAGCTCGCCGCTCAATTATCTGATCAATGAAAATGTTCTGTATTTCGGTGCTGACAGCGCGACCGGAGACATATTAGTCTCGAGCTACGGGGGCGCCTTTGAGGGAATGAACATTTCCAATTTCGGCATCGGTGAGAACACGTTAAAAGACGGATATATGGGATTCGGCTCGATAGAGGGCAGCGGATGCTATCTTGTTACAAAAGGGCAGAATTCCATGATCTATTATTACATACAGGATACATCGGATATTTTCGCGGACGTGCTTCCGCAGGGGATCATCGTGCTGGCAGCCTTTGTTGTTCTGTTTCTGGTCCTGACTGCGATACTGTTCGTCGGATTTACGAAAAAAGCATTTTATAAATGGGCTCCGCTCGGTGAACCTCCTGAGGATCCGGAATCCTCAGGCTTTGACAGCGGCGAGTATGAGGATGACAACAGGCTCGTGGCTTCAAGGAAAAAGTGGAAACGCATGCTTCCTGAAAAAAAGGCCGGGAGCGTATTCCGCTTGTCATTATACGGGCTGCTTCTTCTCGTCATTATCTATGAGGTGATTCTGATCGTCACAAAGAACCGCAGCGGTTCATCGGTGATTCAGTTCATTATTTCAGGGAACTGGATGAAGGGCTTCAACCTGTTCTCCGTCTGCGC
>CADBRP010000329.1 GCA_902797095.1 uncultured Eubacteriales bacterium
GAAGAAACGCCCCTCATCATCCCCTGAATATACATGTCCGCGCCGAGCGCCGAGGTCACCGTCTTAAGCGTCATCGCCAGGGTCAGAATCAGGATTGCGGGGATCATGTTGCGAAAGCCCTCCGGGATACAGGCGACCATTTCCTTGAAGCGGAGGACGCGGCGGAGCGCATAAAACGCGCAGGTGAAGAGAAGTGTGACGAAAGTCCCCATCGGCAGTGCAATAAACGCATCTGTATCTCCCAAAGCGCCGATGAGATTTCCGGCGTTCTCCGATCCCATCCAGGGCGTGCTGCCGAAGTACCCTCCAGCGTACAGCATGGAGATGAATACCGCGCCGATCAAAACCACCACCGGAAGCACCAGGTCGATCGTACTGCCTTTTCCGCCCTGCTCCTCTTCATCCTCGGCGGAGAGCACCTCCGGAGGATCGTGCTGCGCCTTTTCCTCAGCCACCCTCATTTTGCCGTAATCAGCTTTCATGACTATAAGCGCGATGATAAAAACGAGAGTCAGCAAGGAATAGAAATTATAGGGGATCGTCCGGATGAACAGTTGCGTCCCTGTGATGCCGGTCCCCAGATCTGCCGCAACACCCGCCACGGCCGCGGCCCACGATGAGATCGGCGCGATCATGCAGACCGGTGCAGCGGTGGCGTCCACTAAATAGGCAAGCTTTTCCCTCGAGACTCTCCATTTGTCAGTGGCTGGCCGCATCACAGATCCCACAGTAAGGCAGTTGAAATAGTCGTCGATAAAGATCAGCAGACCAAGGCCGAAGGTCGCCGCCTGCACGCCGCTGCGGGACTTAATGCCGCGGGATGCCCAGTTCCCGAAGGAAAGGCTCCCTCCCGATTTCTCGATCAGGTGAATCAGGGCGCCAAGAAAGATCAGGAAGCAGAAATTTCCTGCCAGGGCGGAAGCTGAGGCAGAAAACCCGTCAACAATAATCAGGTTCAAGGTACCGATGGGGGAGAAACCCGCAGCAAACAGAGCGCCGACCAGGATCCCGAGCAACATGGACGAATATACTTCTTTGGTAATCAAGGCCATAAGGATGGCAATGATCGGCGGCAACAGGGCACAGAAAGTTCCATACATGGTTTTTTCCCCTTTAACATCACTGACTTCGGATCACAGGAGCACCGCATATACCAGCTCTTCGATCCTGCTTCTTGCCTCTTCCAGATCTTCTTCTGTATCAAATTCAAAGGCAGCCTGTGCGATCGGCCACTTTGCAGTTTTATAATCCTTGACGGGATCTCCCTTTTGGGGCCGATACAGGGAGTCATAGGATCTGAGCCTCTTCTGCAGCTCCGGAGCGATATGGACATGATCCAGAATGCCGTCCTCCATGGCGAAGACGGAGTAGGACAGGATGTTTTTCGCTGTCCGCCGGAAGCTTTTCAGCTCCTCATAATACCACATATCGCCTGCCGCCGTAGTCAGCAGAACCTTTGTCAGATCCACACCGCTGCTCAGCTGGATGTGCTGAGGATTATAGTATCCTGCCGGTCTGGCGTTGATTTCCACCACAAAAAAGTCTCCCTTTTTGGTAAAGAAGCCCTCAACATCGTACTCGCCCAGACAGACGCCGGCAGCCCGGAGAGCACCGGATACCTCTCGTCGAAACTGCTCTGTCTCGTCCTCGGTCAGATGAGCCGGATAAACATCGTACAGCGGCCTGATTCTTGAGCTTTCCAGATGCCAGGAATCCCGGACACCTTCCCACAGAATGTCGTCCCCAACGACAAACACGTCAGCCTCCACTGTGCACAGGGAGCGGGGTTCAATGTATTCTTCAATGCACACGATCCCGTCCCGTGACTTTGCCGATGCTGCTTCAAAGGCCGCCTCCAGTCCCAGATCGTTTTCAAGGATCGTCTGCCCGAATGAGGAGGAGCACAGACGCGGCTTGACGATCAGGGGATAGTGAAACCCACTCAGACTGCCACCAATCTCCGAAAAAGAATGGAACACCGCGTGATTCGGGCAAAACAGCCCCGCTTTTTCCTGCAGGGCGCGGAAGGAATCCTTCGAGATGAGGGCTTCCAGACTCTCCGGCGTGTTGCCGGGCAATCCAAGAGCCCAGGCCACCCTGGCGGCAGGGAGCATGGACGGATCCGACAGACCGACTACACCGTCGACCTTTTCCTGCTTCGCAATACGAATCAGTTCATCGGTATCATTCCATTCGGTGATGTAATACGCATCTGCCAGGTTACGTACACGGGCGTTTTCTTCTTCTCCGCAGAATACACTCCGGTATCCCAGCTCCGCAGCCTTTTCCAACGACGTCTCGAGCCTTCCGTCCGGGACAACGCAAAGAAACATAAGGGTCTTCATCTCATTTATCCGCCTTTCCGATCTGATGTGAAGAAGAACTCATTCCGATTATACCCTGCAGAGGTGATGTGTTTTCTTACGTTCGGTACGGTCAGCGCCCGTCCGACGATATATTGTCGGAAAGAGTCTATATTTGCGTCTGCATCGCTTATATCAAACACGATGCCGGAATCTCGAAGAATTATCCTGGCCCCGACATCCTCCAGGATGATCGTAAATTCTGCAGACAGCTTTCTGTCCGAACCACCGTTCTTTTCATGGATCAGCATGAGCAGTTCTTCAACAAGCAGTTCGATCAATCTTACGGTTTTTGCCGGATACCCGTACTTCATCAACACCGTTCCCGCAGTTTCTGCCATCGCTGCGCTGTTTTCGCTGTTTAACATGAAATCATAAATGAAGATCCTGCTTTCATCCCGTGGAGGAAGCAAAAAGGGGAATCGATCTTTGCCGTATGCATATCTGACAAAGCCCGCACACACAAGCAGAGAAAGGACCGGAGCAAGCGCAATTCCTGCCCATATTCCCTCCTGACTGCCAAACACGGCGACGCCGAGGATTCCCATTGTCACAGGAGCCGCAAGATCATTCAGGACAGTAATGAGAAACATCGGCACACGATTGTCAGTCAGGAAGTAATAAACGAAAAACAGCATAAGCAGCGCGCGAACGACCAAGGTCGAACCTGCAATGCGCACACCACGAATGGCTGTTGCGGCAAGTGCGCCGGAGCCAATGCCAAAAGCGGCAGCGATCAATGGCGCGAACAGCAGTGCTGCCAGAGATGCAACAGCACCACAGATCAGCATTCTTCGACATGCGTCTTGCATCAACTGCCGCTCCGCTTTTGTGTTCTTCTCCCCGCGGAGCGTTCCGATAAACGGCTGAAGCGCCAGCGCAAGACCCATAAAGATCATCGAAGCGTCCATGATCTTCTTTACTACAACAAAAACTGTTACCGCATCCGATCCAAAACGGTTGACAGTGTAAAGGTTCATGATCGCGGTCATAATCGCAGTCATGGCAAAAGTGACCGATCTTCCGAGTCCGTCTCGCAGAAGGCAAGGGAAATTTTGCATTGGGAACGACAGGGTAAACCGTACCATGGATCGTTTGCTCATGAACCAGATACAAACCATCCCCATCGCGGCAAGTTGACAAAGGACAGAAGCGATTGCGATTCCCTTTGCACCAAGCGGTTTGGAAAGCAGGATAGACAGCAGCACATTGCCGACTGACTGTACAATGTTGGCGACGGAGGACAGCTTCTCGCCGCCGTCGTTCATAATGGTATTGTCAAGGACCGTAAAGAGAGGAAGCAACAGATAATACCATATGATAATGTTAAAATAATCTTCGAGGTACCCCCTTGTCGCCTCAGAAACTGTCGTTCCGTTGAGAAAGCGGCTCCTTATTGTCAGCATGAAAATGGCGAGTATCGTTCCCAAAGCCAGCGCCAATATGCATCCCTGGCTGAACGCCTCATGCGCCCGCTTACTATCAAATTTTCCGATACATCTGCTGTAATTGAGCAGTGTTCCGGAGTTGATCACGGCAGAGAGAAACAAAGCGGCAAACTGGAAGGGACTCATCAGGCCGACGGCAATCAGCGCCTCCTGATTGATCATGTTCCCTGCAACCAGAGCATCTGTAAGAGAGACAAGATAGCTCACGCCTTCGATAGCAAGCGCAGCATGGAAGACGGACTTATACTTGCGGAGTATGAATTCCGCTCCGGTTTGCTCAAGAATCCCGTGCATAAGACGACTCCATTCTGTTCAATATCAACCCGAACCAATCAAAGTGCGGCACTTTTTGCGGCAGCACGGTGTTGCTTCATTCCGAAAGGCTCATGTACCCGCAGATAAATGTGTCAGATCTTTACGGAGTATACCGATATCTTTTCAGGACGGACAGATAGGGAATCCACAGCTTTTCCCAAATGCCTTGCTTCACCTGCTGCTCCTGAAACCCAAGTTCCAGCAGTTTCCGGTGGCAGACGGGATTTGCATAGAGGATGTGCAGTGTTCGGGGCCTGATTTGAACGCTTTCGAGCATCTTCTTCAGACACAGCTCCATCACCCGTTCCGGAAACGGGTTATAAAAATAGAACCATGTATAATTTCCCCACAGCGTAAAATCACAGGCATCCATGGTAAAAACATGAGAGGAAATCTTCAGCCGCTCCATGTTTTTCCCTGCAATCGCCGCGATATCCGGATTGTATTCGATCCCGTCCACCCTCTGAAAACCGCAGCGGGAAAAGAACCAGAGCATACGCCCTTTCCCGCAGCCCACATCCAGAAGTGAGTCCTCCGGGCTTGCGTCCCGGCAGATACTTCTGAGCATTCGATGCATCCGAAGGTGTGTGCACTCATAGTCACAGCCGTCGTCGATCTGATATTCGACGATCCTGTAAAAGTCCAGGCCGCGCATCCGGTCCAGAAGGAGCAGAAACTGATATATTGTTTTTTCAATCGGACCGTACACGCACCGGAACAGGCTGGCCATTACATTCATGGATTCTCCCGCTCATTTCTTGGTATGTCTGTTTTCCTTACGGCAGGATGACACGGATCATGATGCAGTCAAGTGTGTCTTTCGGGGGAGGACAGCTTTTTCAAATTGTCGCATCGGAAGATACGGTCCTTCTTTGCGGGCCGAAACACACGGATCTCACAGATCCGGTCGTACATGCCGAGTCTCTTTTCCCCGCAGAGCGGATCGAAAACGATCGCGTCCTCCGGCAGCGGCTCGAGCAGCGCCGTAAAATGGCGAGCTGCCTTTTCTCCGGGTACGGTGACAAGGCACGGAAACCCGTTCTCCGCGAACCGTGCCAAAGCGTTTCCGGAGCAGGGGACGGCCCCAAGATATTCCATCGGATACAGCCTGCCGATATGGGAGAGTTCCAGATCGGCTGCCGGATTAAACGCTCCGCACTCGATCAGCCGTTGATTCAGGATCCACGGATCGAACAGGCTTTCATTCGCTGTCTGTTCGATGCTGAAATGCCGGAGCATCACAGCCAAAGCACACACGAGGCAACCCGCTTCCCGAAAGTACCGAAACTCCGCATCCGGAAACCGCTCTGCCGGCCATGCCTCCGCCTGGTTGAAGCCGGGATTCGTCTGCAGCCATGTCAGGTATGTTCGATCCATCTTCCGCTTCTCCGTATTTATACGTCCGGCTCAGCATCGGCTGGCAGGTTCAGATACAGGGACAGATGGTTGAGATCCAGCACTCTGTCGTAGTTCACATTGGCGGTAAGGCCCAGAATGATCATCGCCTCCAGCGCCCCGGGCCTGTCCGGATCCGCCTCGGCGAGGTCGCTGAGCGGGTTGTAGGCCACGCCGTCGTCAATGACCGTGATCTGCACGCCGTCTTCATATCGTTTCATCCGGATGTCCGCGCAGACCTCCGTGTCCGGATTCTGCTGGGAGATATAATTCATGCTGTCCTCCGTCACAAGAGAGGCTTTTGAGCAGAAGGTCGCCGGATAAGCGCAGCCGAGCAGCTTATCATCCACGTCGGCTTTCATGGCGGCGATCCGATCCGGCTTCAGCAGGATCGAATAGTCGAAAATCGTCTCCGGGTCGCGCTCCGGCACGAACCAGAACCCGTCGCGTTTCAGAAGCGACAGAAGGATCAGCGCAGCCGCCGAACAGGCAATCACATAGCCCGTGAACACACCGCGCAGCCCCATATGATATCCGATGATCCCGGCGATGATCGGAAGAAGCTTCTGGATTATAACGAGC
>CADBRP010000330.1 GCA_902797095.1 uncultured Eubacteriales bacterium
CGCGCATAGTACGCGCTTGATACGCGCATAGTACGCGCATAGTACGCGCGTAATCCCCGCGTAATACGCGCAAAACATACATATAATATATGGAGATAAAAAGATGAACAGGGAAGAAGCGTTTGAACTGCTTAAAAAGTACAACAAGGATCCGTTCCACATCCAGCACGCGCTGACAGTGGAGGCAGTGATGGAGTGGTACGCCCGGGAACTGGGCTATGAGGATGAGCTGGAGCGTTGGGGGCTCGCGGGCCTTCTGCACGACATCGATTTTGAAATGTATCCTGAAGAGCACTGCCTGAAGGCTCCGGAACTGCTCAGGGAGGGCGGCGTCCCGGAGGAGATCATCCACAGCGTCGTCAGCCACGGATACGGGATCACGGTGGACGTGGCGCCCGAGCACGAAATGGAAAAAGTGCTTTTTGCCAGTGACGAGCTGACGGGACTGATCTGGGCGGCGGCGCTGATGCGCCCGTCCAAAAGCACCAAGGATATGGAACTGAAATCCCTGAAGAAAAAATACAAGAACAAAAAATTCGCCGCGGGCTGCTCCAGGGAAATCATCGAGAGAGGCGCGCAAATGCTGGGCTGGGAGCTGGACGATCTCCTCTCCCGCACGCTTCAGGCCATGCAGGCCTGCGAGGACAGCATCGCGGAAAAGCAGGCAAGTCTGTTTGACTGACCAGATACAATGTGATACAATTTATCCGGAGTTTAACTTAATATTCGGAAGATGTGATGAGGAAAGACAGCAGCCGCCACTTCAAAGATGGCGCGGGAGGTCACCGAAGAAGCAAGCTCCGTCTGCATCAGGGCGGGAAGTGAAACTTTCAGGTAAAGGAACTCATCGCGGACGAGACTCTGGAGAGCGCCGTCAGCGGCCACCGAAGATGTGATACTTTCAGGTAGAAGGACAGAGAGCATGATGTCATCTGTTGACATGCATGCTCTTTTCTTATGACTTCGCGGGGCGGCTCCCCGCGGGAGGATCGTTATCACCGGGTGAGGGCCGCCGGTCCGGATATCAGCAGCAAAAGGAGGAGCATATGGAAACACTTGTCGGCATCAATTCTGCGGTCAGCAGTTTTGTGTGGGGAGCCCCTGCGATGGTCTGTATTCTTGGTATAGGCCTGTATCTGAGTTTCAGGACCAGATTTCTTCAGATCCGGAAATTCGGCCTTGCCCTGAAGATGACCATTGGAAAGGTCTTCTCCAAGGACGTTAACAGAGAGGGATCCATTACTCCGTTCCAGGCGCTTTGTACGGCGCTGGCCGCGACGGTCGGAACGGGCAACATCGCCGGAGTAGCGGGAGCGATCTCCATCGGCGGACCGGGCGCGGTCTTCTGGATGTGGGTATCCGCTATGCTCGGCATGTGCACGAAGTTCTCCGAGGTCACACTCGCGGTCCATTACAGGGAAGTCGATGACAACGGCACGCTGGTCGGCGGCCCGATGTACTACATCAAAAACGGACTCGGGAAGAAATGGAAATGGCTCGGAACGATGTTCGCTGTGTTCGGAGTGCTCACAGTTTTCGGAACCGGAAACGCGACGCAGGTCAACACCATCATCACATCCATCGATGAGGCGATCCGTTCCTTCAGCAGCGTCAGTGATCCGGCGATGGGCAAGGTCAATTTTGTGCTCGGCGTCATCATCGCCATCGCGGTCGCCTGCGTTCTGATCGGAGGCGTGCAGCGTATCGGAGCCGTTACGGAAAAGCTGGTTCCGTTCATGGCTGTTCTTTATATAGCTCTGGGGCTCGGCGTCATCATAATCAACTTCAAGGCTGTGCCCGCCGCGTTTGGCGAGATCTTCGCGGGAGCGTTCAATCCGTCCGCTTTTACCGGCGGTGTAGTTGGAAGCATGTTCCTGGCTTTGCGCAAAGGCGTGTCGAGAGGAATCTTCTCCAATGAAGCGGGTCTTGGAACCGGATCCATGGCGCACGCGAGCGCGGACGTCGACCATCCTGTCAAGCAGGGCTTCTTCGGCATCTTTGAAGTATTCGTTGACACAATCGTGATCTGCACCATGACAGCGCTGATCATTCTTTGCGGAAAGACGATGATCCCCTACGGCGATACTGCCGGAGCGGAGCTGACGATCCAGGGATTCGTCAACACCTATGGAAGCTGGGTATCCGTGTTTACGGCTATCGCAATGTGCTTCTTCGCGTTTTCCACGATCCTGGGATGGGGACTTTACGGTACCCGCTGCGCGGCGTTCCTTTTCGGCACAAAGTCAGAGAAGCCGTTCCTGATCATCTACGCTTTCGTCGCGATCCTGGGAGCGACCATGGATCTGGGCGTCATCTGGGAAATGGCGGAAACCTTTAACGGGCTGATGGCGATCCCGAACCTGATCGGCGTATTCCTTCTGTCAGGAACCGTGATCAAGCTGGTGAAGAACTATTTCAGCGGCGACGAGTATATCGCGTGGAAAGACCAGGCCGAGCGCCTGCGGTAAGGCGTTCGGGCTTGACCGGACTCTGTTGGGTCGGATCCAGCCGGGCCGAATAATTGAATTTGATAAAAGAACGCCCGCGGGCCAGGGGAAACGACTGGCCCGCGGGCGTTTTAGTTTTGCCAGGGGTCCCGACTATCGTTCTACGGCTCTGCCTTCAGAGGTACGCGTCAGAAATGCAGCCGGCTTCCGGATTAATGCGGCCGGCTTCCGGATTGATCTAACCGGCTTCCGGGATTAATGCAGCCGGCTTCCGGATTAATGCGGCCGGCTTCCAGGATGAATGTGACTGGCTTCTGGATTAATGTGCCCGGCTTCCAAGATTATCGCGAAACGGAACTTTTTTGGAAGGCTGCTTCCAGAA
>CADBRP010000331.1 GCA_902797095.1 uncultured Eubacteriales bacterium
AGGCCGGTCTTTTTCGCCAGTGCGGAGACGCTGGAATCCGTGAGCAGAGCCTTGAGTAACAGTTTTAAAAGATTCATGGTATACCTCCGTAAATAAAAATAGAACTCTCTTAGTTATTATACCTCAGAGAGTTCATTTTTTCTACATATTTCTTTCAGACGATAAAAAGAAATCGTTCAGGCATTGACCGAACCACCGCAGAAGGAACAGTTGCCGTCGGCATCGGGAATGGTGTTCAGACCGCACCAAGGGCAGATTACAGGCTCTGTTGGGGATTCAAAGGCAGGAATGTCAGCGCCTTCCGCGTAGTCGGGAAGATCGGAGTCTGTGACCGGAACAGCGTCAGGAACAGACTCAGGAACCGATGGCGGTGAAGAAATACAGCCAGTACGCATGCAGTCTACATACGCCTTGATCTCCTGACCCATATTGAGATAATAATAGTAATCAGCAAGGTGCGGATTTCCTTCCCCGGCGGGATCCACCTGCCATCCGCCCAGCACACCGGTGTCATAACGGACGCCGGTCTTGACAAAACCGTTGGAGAGGCTGTATCGGATCTGGTCAAACCATGGATGATCGACATGGATGGTGACATGAAAATCATAGGAGTATTCATATCGCGGCGGATCAAAACTGACATGCTTGCCGTCTTCACCCGCTTGCTTCAGCTCATACCGGCTTTCACTGATCTCCAGGTCACAGCCCGTGGCCTGTGAATAATTCAGTACATCGGGATTTGCCTTTTCCAGATTGGAAGCGCCGGTGACCATGAATTTCTGCGAGTCCTCATCCAGCAGGAGCTTGGTGTACTTTCCGATGCTGCGTGTGGTGTGGAATGCGGCGACCGCATTTCTGTTCTCTTCACGATCATCCAACTGTTTTTGAATCTCAGCTTTTGTGCTGTGGCGACGTTCGTTAAACCATGGGGAGAGCTTGGAAGCGCAGTCCCTGCACATGTTGCCGTCCTCGAGCTTCTTGTTCCCGAACAGGCCGATCTTATCGCCGCAGAAATCGCAGTATTTCTTATCAAACAGTCCCATGTTGTCCTCCAGTCCATTTTGTGGGCCTATGCCAGCCTGCGGTTGTAAAACAATCAAACTCTCTTCCAGGTAACCCCATTGGGGATATCGGTAAGCTCAACGCCCATGGCCTTCAGTTCATCACGAATCTGATCGGCGAGGGCCAAATCCCTGGCTTTCTTGGCAGCACGGCGTGCTTCAATTTTCGCGGTGACCTCGGCGTCCTCTTCGCCGCTCTCAGAGACAATGCTGAAACCGGCTGCCGCACTTCCTGCAGATTTAGCAGCTTCTACCTTCTTCATCTCGGCGCGCTTCTCGTCGGCTTTCTCAATGAGACTGAGGCTCAGGACCCGGTCGAGATCCGCTACAAGAGCCAGTTTGGTGGCGTCGTTGGTCCTGGCTTTTAATACGTCATAGAGAGCGGTAACACCGAGAGATGTGTTCAGGTCATTGTCCATGGCGGCTTTGAACTTGCCGGTCAATTCGTCGAATACGGTCTGATCCACAGCTTCGTCGCTCTCCGGGTTCAGAGCGGCAATGCGGGCGATCAGCTTGCGATAGGCACCCTGTGCATTGTCAAGGTTCTCCCAGGTAAATACCAGCGCCTTGCGATAGTGACTCTGCAGGCAGAAAAAGCGATAGCTCAGAGGATCATAGCCCTTTTCCTCAAGGAGCGAGACTGTGAGGAACTCGCCGGAGCTCTTGGACATCTTGCCGGAATTGGTGTTCAGATGGAGTACGTGTACCCACCAGTTGCACCACTTGTGGCCGAGATAGCTTTCACTCTGGGCAATTTCGTTTGTATGATGGGGAAAAGCGTTGTCTATGCCGCCGCAATGGATGTCCAGATCCTCACCGAGATGCTTCATGGAGATACCGCTGCATTCAATGTGCCAGCCGGGATAACCGACACCCCAGGGAGAATCCCATTTCAGGGCCTGATCCTCAAACTTGGATTTTGTAAACCAGAGGACAAAGTCGTTGCGGTTGCGCTTGTTGGTGTCTTCCTCAACACCCTCACGTACACCCACGTCCAGATCGTCGGCATTGAAGTCGTTAAAAATATAGTAGCGATCCAGCTTAGAGGTGTCGAAATAGACATTTCCGCCAGCAAAATAGGCGTAGCCTGTGTCCATCAGCCTGGAAATAATCTTGATGTACTCATCTATGCAGTTGGTGGCTGGTTCTACGACGTCAGGCCGCTTGATGTTGAGCTTGCGGCAGTCATCAAAGAACGCGTCGGTGTAGTACTTGGCAATCTCCATGACGGTCTTATGCTCACGCCGCGCGCCTTTGAGCATTTTGTCCTCGCCTTCGTCGGCATCAGAAGTAAGATGGCCAACGTCCGTGATATTCATGACGCGCTTAACTGGATAGCCGACGTAACGCAGATACTTTTCCAGCACATCCTCCATGATGTAGGAGCGAAGATTGCCGATATGTGCAAAGTGATAGACTGTCGGCCCACAAGTATACATCTTGACGATATCCGGATTATTAGGGACGAACAGCTCTTTCTTTCTGCTTGCAGAATTGTAAAGATACATGATTTGCTTCCTTTCTTTATGGTGTTCACAGCCGCCGCCTTGATGATCGGCGCAGGCGCTCTGTTCTCAGTCGATGTCGCGGAAGACATCTTTATTTTTAACGAAGTATTCAACGCCGGAATATACAGTGGTTGTAAGAATCAATCCGGTACAGATCCAGTCCAGAAGGGGAGAGGGGAATACAGTCATCAGGCCGAGAGCAATCATAGTGACTGCTGTCTTGATCTTACCTGACCAAGCCGCCGCGATAACCCTCTGCTGTTCCACCGCAATGAGCCGCAGCCCGGAGACGGCAAATTCTCTGAAAAGCACGATGGCGACAGCCCAGCCGGGCATCTGTCCGTTCTCTG
>CADBRP010000332.1 GCA_902797095.1 uncultured Eubacteriales bacterium
AGTTTGTCACACTATTTCCCCTTAGGAGTGTGACAGATTTCTTATGTCCGGTTTGTTTGTCACACTGTTTTCTTTAAGACGCTCTGCCATTCGATTAAAATCCGAAGAAAGTGCCACACTGCAGGCCCCAGATACTCTGCCTTTTCATTAAAATCTGAGGAAAGTGTCACACTGAGGGCCTCGGATACTCTGCCATTCGATTAAAACACGGGCAACTTGTCACACGCATCTATCAATGTATCGTCCGCGGACGCTTTTCTTGACACCCCGCGCGAAACGGTGGGATAATGGACGCAGTCACAGGAAGGAGAGCTATGGAAAGGAAAGAAAAACAGCCTTGCGTATATATGCTCCGCTGCCGCGACGGGTCCTTCTATACCGGATGGACCAATGATTTCGCGCAAAGGCTGGCCGCGCACCAGGCGGGCAAAGGCGGGAAATATACCCGCAGCAGGCTCCCTGTCACAGCGGTCTATCTTGAATACGCCGCCGACCGGAGCGCCGCGATGAAGCGCGAAGCCGCCATCAAAAAACTGACAGCGGAAAAAAAGCGCGCCCTTGCGGGCGCGGATTCCAATATGCTCGGTTCAGCGCCGGATCAGGCGGTCCGGTAACCGGGCAGATCTTCGCAGCCGCAGCATATGCCGCGGCGCCGGCTCTTTATCTGCTGACGATCGGGGGAGTGAAATTCTGGAACGCCTGCACCATTCGTTTATGATGGATCACAAAATGAATGGCCGGGCTTTTTTCTTTGGATACGATGACCCGTTTGTCCCCGATGATCGTGATGCTGATATTGCGGAAGGTCTGCTCCGAACCGCTCTCCAGTGTCATGTTCGGAAAGCGCCCGGCAAAGCGGCGCGTTTCCTCCAGATGCGCCAGGTAATCACTGTATGAGCAGGGAACATTCCCCTCGATGAACAGATCCGTCAGTGCCAGATCAAGCGGCGCTTCCCGGTATTGCTCCTCCGTGAGCTCCGGCACTTTAAGATGGATGGAATTCCCCTTGAGCAGAGAAACGGCCGCTTTCTGCGATGATGCCCTGAAAGCGCGGATCTCTTCTTTTGTCTCCGGTGAAAGGCTCGCCGGTTCCAGAATCTTTTCCAGCAGCTCCTCCGACATTGTGAAAAGCGGCAGGCTGCTGCAGATCATTTTCCGGTCGTCCTTCTGCCAGTATGAATCCCGGCGGATCAGGAATTCCTCCTTCCGGTCCCCGCGGTAAATATCCATCAGGGGCATGGCTTTCTCCAGCAGATCCCGCGCGCGCCCGCGGTAGTGCTTCACATCCTCCGCGGAACGGTAGAGAACATACTTCCCCGAGCCCTGCTTTCCCGCGATCGCCGACCCTTCAAGCGCGGCCGCGCCCGAGACTTTAAGCAGGTGGTTGAAGACTCCGCTCTGGGAAGACGCGAGATAGTACGGCGAGATCAGGCCGGTCATATACATGGGTATATTCCCTTCCAGACCGTACATCATCTCCGGGAAAGGCCGGTTGACATCGTGAATGATATGAAGATGAAGACCCTTCCTGAGCATCATCCCCATTCCGAACATCCATTTCGCGGGGAATTCAGGGTCATCCGCCATCTCCTGCAAAGGCATGTCGCTGTACAGGATGCAGTCATCCATTGACCGCGAAAGCACCGTCGTCCTCATGAAATCCAGCTCGCTCTCCATCATCTTCTGGATGCCGTAATACGTCTTTTTTGTCGGCAGATGGAACGGCGACTGAGGGACTTTGATCTCATCAAACCTGATCGCCTTCAGATATTCGTTCAGATCGAAGTCGTCCAGCTTTTCCAGGAAACGCGCCAGAGGCTTGTCCGTTTTCACAGACTGGTTGGATCCGAGCCAGGATATCAGGTGGCGCTGAAGCGCGGCGGCGTTTTCCGCCTCCCCGGGTTCGGCGCCGGTTATCTTCAGCAGCCCTTCTGTTTCCCCGGCCGCCGCAGCCCTGCGGGCAATAAAGAGGGAAATATCCTGAATAAAGGCTTTGATGTTTCCCGGTCTGCGCGCTCCGGAAAGGATCTTGGATACATGAGATGGGTCATAATTCAGCGCCCTGGCAAGTTCATTGCCCCGGATGTCCAGAGCCTTCAGAAGCCGGTTCAGATTGCCGCGGAACGTATCATAATCAACCTCAAGGCCTTCGCTGACGGTTCTGTTCAGCTCCAGAAGGATTTCCCCCTCTGTCAGAGAGACCTCCCTCTCAGCGGCAAGCGCCGCGAGCCCTTTCGCAAGCTGCCGGATCTGGCTGCTGTCCTCCTTCGGTTCCCGCTCACCGCTGCAGTAGCGGCTGATCGTGGCGTTTCCCAGACCGCTGGCGGAAGCCAGCTCCTGCTGCCTTATTCCCGTCTGTTCTATATACAGATTCAACCGTTCCCGAAAAACCATGTCCGGCACCTCCTGTTCCTTCCTGCCTTTGGAAAAGAATACCACATCGTTTCCCGTTTTGCCAAGTCTGCATGTGGAAATAAAAGAATTTTCTGACTACAGATATTATAATTAACACATCATATGGTGTGTTGATCTCTAGAAAAGAGGAGGATGTGAGATATGACCGGAAAAGCAATGTCCATCTGCCTGAAAAGAGTGCTGGTCATCGTTCTTGCGGTGGTCATGATGATCACTTTTATACCGGTATTCGGAAATCAGGCTCACGCGGCGTCCAGTATCACAAGGGCGCCGGTAAACTACCCGAGCATGTATGAAACCTATTCGAAGTACCTGTTTATCTCTACAGGCGCCAACTTCTACGGAGATACCCGGATCTGCATGGACATCCGTCCCGCGGGCGGGAAATGGAAGACCTACACAGGGATGCTGTATTATCAGACCTACCAGATCAACGGGCTGGTGCCGAACAAAGTCTATCAGACGAGACTTTATTACAAGTCCATCTATACCGGAGAAATAGGCCCTTACTCAAAAATCGTATCGTTTAAGACCGGACCCGCGAAAGGGCCTGCCATCAAATCCGTAAAGGTGAAGGCAGTAAAGGTCAGAAAGCACAAGGTACGGTACTACTGGTATGGCGTATATATCGGCTCGAGGAAATATTACACCTTTAAGATCAAGACCACCGTCAAGCTCAAGAAGGCGCCGGGCACGCCCTACATCTATATCAACGGCAAGAGATTCAAGGGCAATAAGAAAAAGTACACCGTTACCACCGGAACGCTGGTCCGCTGGTACAGCAAGCCCAAGGGCATGAAATGGAATGTCACCGTTTATTCCGGGCTGAACAGCATCTGGAAGGGCTATTCCCCGCTCTACCAGAAGTATAAAAAAGTTAAATAGCGTCCGGCGGGGAACTGCCGCTTCAAAATGCAAAGAGAGACTGCCTCAGATGTCAAGATGCTGAGGCAGTCTCTTTTTTTCTGTATGTTTCTGTGTATTCCCCGCTGTTCCGGCTGTTCCGGTCCCGGCCGGGGGAAACGGTTATTTGCTGACCGCGTCCAGGAACGCCTTTTCATTCAGCGCGTCCGCGTACTCGGAATCCATCTCCTTGATCGCGGCCGGGAATTCGTACTTCGCCAGCCTTTCCACGAACGGATCCGGATCGAAATGCTCGGGGCCCCATGCGCCCGCTTCATTCCAGATGCCCTTCGCGATAAGCTCCATCATGATGACCGGAGCCACCGCCGTCTGTGCTACAACAGAGTTTGTTGTGTACTTGGCGATGCATTCCTGGTTGTCCGCGATCTGATAGAGATAAACGGATCTGTACTTTCCGTCCTTCCAACCTGTGACCCAGGTGCCGGCGCAGCCCTTGCCCGTCATGGTCATGGTCGCGTCCACCGGAGACGGGATGACCTTGCAGACAAAATCTCTCGGAGTGATCTCGGAATCGCCGACTTTGATCTTCGTCTTCTTGTCTGACAGCCCGTATTCGAACAGGACCATCAGCTTCTTTCTGAACTCCGCGGGAACGCCGTATTTGAAGGTGCAGCGGTTGCAGTCGATCTCTCTCGGAACCAGCAGGACCTCTTCATGCTCTACGTTGATGACCTCGACATCGCCGATGCCGCCCGGGAAGTTGAAGATCTCCGGCTCGGAGAACTGCTC
>CADBRP010000333.1 GCA_902797095.1 uncultured Eubacteriales bacterium
CACTTGTCCGCCGTCAGCGGGAAGGTGCATTCCTTCAGCAGCTTCGGCTGGCCCTTCTTGTCCACCTGCGTGGTGATGACGATGACCTTGGCCGCCTTTTTCGCCAGGTCCATGGCGCCGCCCATTCCGGGCACCTTGCCGCCCGGGACCATCCAGTTGGCCAGGTCGCCGTTCTCCGCGACCTGCAGCGCTCCCAGGATCGTGATATCCAGCTTGCCTGAACGGATCAGGCCGAAGGAATCGGCGCTGTCAAAGAAGCTTGCGCCCGGCTGCGCCGTGATGGCAACGCAGCCGGAGTCGATGACCGTCGGGTCCTCTTTGCCCGGCTCCGCCATCGGTCCCGCTCCCAGGATCCCGTTCTCCGCGTGTACGAACACCGTCATGTCTTCGGGGATATAGTTGATGACCCTCTGCGGGATACCGAATCCCAGATTGAGTACATTACCATTTCTGATTTCTTCCGCGGCTCTCTTCGCCATCATTTCCTTTATGCCCATGGCCATGTCCATTCACCTCTTTCCTGTACGATCATATCAACGAAGCATCCCGGTGTGCCTACATCCTGCGGATCCAGTTCTCCGAACGGCACGATGTGCTTGACGCCTACGATAGTCAGATCGGCGGCTCTCGCCATCAGCGGGTTGAGTCCCTCATCCGTTCCCTTGTAGACCAGATTGCCGTATTCGTCCGCCGTGTCCGCCTCGATGACGGCGATCTCCGCCCGAAGCGGGGTCTCCAGCAGATACTCTACACCATCGATGGTGATCTTCGGCTTATCGTATTCGATCATCGTTCCGATGCCGACATCGGTCAGGATGCCGCCCAGGCCGACGCCGCCCGCGCGGATCCTTTCCGCCAGGGTCCCCTGGGAGCAGAATTCCACTTCCAGTTCGCCCGCGTTCAGCAGCTCGCCGGCAGCCTTTGTCGCGCCGATGTGGCTGGTGATCAGCTTCTTTACCTGTCTGTTTCCAACGATGTGGTCCGGGCCCAGGTCCGGGTCACCGGCATCGATGGAGATCAGTGTCATATCCTTTACATTTTTCTGGATGATCGCTTCGCAGATATCATACGGGGAACCGTGGCCGCCGAAGCCGGCGATCATGATTCTGCAGCCGTCATTGATGTGCTCCATCGCTTCTTCCAGGGTTACGATCTTTCCGAATTTGTTTTCCATAGCTATCTCTCCCCCTTTGCTGTTACTTCTTATTTCTCTCATGCCGCAGAAGTCCTGTCGGCTCCATGGACATTCTCAGTCCCTGCTGCAGGCCCGCGACGCCTTCATAATGATAACTGCTTACATCTCCGCAGTTCTCATAGCTGCACTGGATGTCAGGCTGGCAGCGCGGTTCTGTATATGTGGTGATAACGCCCTCGTAGTTTCTGAGGATCGTGTGACCAGGCGTCTGGGATATCAGGTATTGCGGCATGACCGGAATCTTTCCGCCTCCTCCCGGAGCGTCCACGACGAAGGTCGGCACCGCGTATCCGGAGGTGTGTCCTCTGAGTCCCTCGATGATCTCGATGCCCTTCGCCACATGGGTCCGGAAGTGCCCGATGCCCAGGGACAGGTCGCACTGGTAGATGTAGTACGGGCGGATCCTGTTCTTCACCAGCAGGTGCATCAGCGGCCGCATGACGTGAACGTCATCGTTGACGCCGCGCAGGAGCACGGTCTGGTTGCCCAGCGGGATGCCCGCGTCCGCGAGCTTTCTGACCGCTTCCATCGCCTCCGGCGTCATCTCCTTCGGATGGTTGAAGTGAGTGTTCAGCCAGATGGGATGATATTTCTTCAGCATGTCGCAAAGTTCATCCGTGATCCTCTGAGGCATGACTACCGGGGTTCTCGATCCGATGCGGACGATCTCAACATGATCGATCTTGCGCAGCTCTGAGATGATGTACTCGAGGACCTCATCCTCTACGCAGAGCGCGTCTCCGCCGGAGAGCAGAACGTCTCTGACCACCGGTGTCCTGCGGATATAGTCGAGGCAGGCATCGATATCTTCCTTGCTTCTCGCGCCGTCCTTCTCACCCGCCAGTCTCCGTCTCGTGCAGTGTCTGCAGTACATGGAGCACTGGTCTGTGATCAGGAACAGCACGCGGTCCGGATATCTGTGAGTCAGCCCGGGAGCCGGGGAATCCTCATCCTCATGGAGCGGATCCAGCATGTCCGCTTCAGATCTGTGCATCTCCGCCAGGACCGGCACAGCCTGCATCCTTACCGGGCAGCCCGGATCGACCGGATCCATCAGCGAAGCGTAATACGGCGTGATGCCGACGCGGAAACCATGTATTACTCTTTCAATATCAGCCTCTTCTTCCGGCGTCAGTTCCAGAACCTGTTTGATCTGCTCTACGGAGTTCAGCCGGTTCTCAATCTGCCAGTGCCAGTCGTTCCACTGTTCTTCCGTCACATCCTTGAACAGCGGGATATCCTTCCAGTTTCTGATCATAACGATTCACCTCTTATAAAAGTTGCGTATTTGAATATTTGCTTTCAAGACCTCGCCTTTATACATAGCAAGACCCGTGCCATTCTTTCAAACCCTTATTTTTCCACGTTTTTCTTTCCAAA